>JADDKG010000069.1 GCA_020253895.1 Rubrobacter sp. | reverse complement strand
GGGAGCGGGAGGCCGCCGGCGAGGAGGCCCCGGTGGACTCGCTGTTCAAGGACTTCGAGGAGCGCACCAAGCAGAACGGCTCCACCAACGGCCACAGAAACGGCTCCGCCGACCCGGAGAAGGAGGCGAAGCGGGAGATAATCGAGGGCGGCCGCGGCGGCTTCGGCCAGGCCGAGGACCAGGGCGACGTGGAGGGCATCTCCGAGGAGGTGCAAGAGGAGATCCAGCGCGCCGCCCAGGGCCGCGACCGCTTCGAGTGCGACGTCTGCCGCTACGTAGCCAAGGGCAAGCCCGCCCGCTGCCCGGTCTGCGGCGCCGGCCCCACCCACTTCCACCCGGTGGACGCCGAGATAGCCACCGCCGGCGAGGACGAGAACCTCAACCGCTCGGAGGTCTACGACGGCCGCGAGCTGCACTGGACCGACGAGGCCCAGGCTTTCCTCGACTCTCTGGAGGCCTGGCAGGAGAAGCGGCGCGTGAAGGCCCGCACCGAGAAGAGCGCCCTCAAGAAGGGCTACACCACGATCACCCGGGAGTACGTCGAGCAGCAGTACCGCGAGGAGACCGGCCGCGAGGCCCCCGAGCAGAAGAAGGGCGGGGGCTGCCCGGTCCACCAGGCGAAGGAGAAGGTCGAGCGGGAGACCGGCTCCCGGTGCCCCATCGACCACAGGGCCTTCAAGGAGGCCGGCAAGCTGGTGCCCGAGGGCGGCTCCGGGGAGTTCGCCTGGACCGAGGACGCGGTGGCGCGCCTGGAGAGGGTCCCGAAGGGCTTCATGCGAAACATCTCGCGCAACATGACCGAGAAGCTCGCCCGGGAGAAGGGCGTCACCGAGATCGACAGGCCGCTCATCGAGGAGGCTCTCGAGGGCGCCCGGAACACGATGGAGGATGTGATCACGGGCAAGATCTCCATAGCCGAGCTGGCCCGGGACACCGGCGAGAAGATAGAGGCCGAGGACGGGGAGGCACCGCACCCCACCCTCACCGTGACGATGGTCTGCACGACCTGCGGCGAGGAGATGGAGGGGATCCAGCCTCCCGAGGAGTGCCCGGTCTGCGGCGCCCCGGCCGAGGATTTCGAGCAGAAGAAGCGGGACTAGAGGCTCCCGGGGAGGGACCCTCTCCCAAAAGACCGGAAGAAGAGGACAGAACCCAAGAAAGAAAGCCCCGGCTCCGGGCGGCTCTCTGCGCGGGGCCGGGGCTTGTAGCGCGAGGAGAAGGAGGAAGTTGGCCGAGACGCACAGGGTGACGTTCAAGAGGAGCGGGATCACCATAGAGGTGGCCGAGGACGAGTACATCCTGGAGAAGGCCGAAGAGGCGGGGCTGGATCTGCCCTACGACTGCCGCAGCGGCACCTGCACCACCTGCATGCAGAGGTGCCTTCAGGGGGAGATAGACCAGGATCTGGCCTTTGCCATCTCCGATGAGGAGTTGGAGGAGGGCTACCGGCTCATCTGCATCGGCAGCCCCCTCTCGGACGTGATCCTGGACGCCTAGAAGAAGGCCGGGAGGAGGAACTCCCGGATCCTCTCCCACAAGCCGGGGTTCTCCTCGGCGAAGTCCCGGTAGCTGACGGCCCGGATGCCGTCTTCCTCCTCCATTATCCGCTCGGCGTCCTCCTCGTCGTAGACCTCGCCGTAGCGGGCGGTCTTCCCGGCCTCCAGCACGGCGCGCTCGCCGTCAAAGACGAGGGCGAAGCCGGTCTCCCCGGAGGGATCCTGCGGCTTCCGGTACTCGACCAGCAGGGTGCCACCCTCCGGCACGTTCCCCTCCTCGCGCAGCTCGTCGGCGATGAGGCGCATCCCCTCCTCCCGCCGGGCGGCGGTGGAGACGACCACCTCCCGCACCCCCGCCGCGTCGGAGACGCGCAGGACGGTGTACCGGGGTGCCTTCTCGGCGGCCGAGGCGCTCTCCCCCGAGACCACCAGGGCGAGCGCGAGCAGGGCCGCCGCCAGAAGCAGCAGGGCTCCGGGCAGGGATCTGGCGTTGGTCAAGGTCCCCCTCCTTGTGCTGCGTCGTATACCGTTCCGGTTCTGCGACCGCTACAGGGTAGCAGGATCCCCTGGCCTTTGCGAGGCCGCAGGCGCCGGAAAGGTTTGGCAGGCGACAAAACCAGGAAAGACCGTGATAAGGAAGCCAGCAGACCCGAGGGAAAGGAGGCGTTCCTAAGTGGCCGGAGAGGAAGAGCTCGTGAGGATCGGTGAGTTCGAGGGAGAGCTGGACGAGGAGTGGCGCAATGTCCGGGGGAGGAAGGTCCTGGATCACGCCGGCGAGGAGGTGGGGACGGTGGAGGACGCCTACGTGTGGTCCCGGGTGCCGGCGATCCACCTGCTCAGGGTCTCCACCGGGGAGGGGGAGGACCTCCTCATCCCGGTGGATGCGGTGACGGGGGTGAGCGAGGAGGGTGTGCGGGTGGAGCAGGGGCGGCAGAAGATCCTGCAGGGCCCGCGGTACGGAGATGACGCGGCCCCCGACGCCGAGGCCCGCCGGGCCGCTTTCGAGCACTACGGGTATGTAGACCAGATCTCCCTGGGCGAAAGCTAGCAGCAGTCCCCCGCCTCCTCCACGGCACGGTTGGCACAAGCCCGCCCGAGGTGCTAGGATGTGTGTGGAGTTGTTGAACCTCTACGGGGAGGGAAGGGTCCGATGGACAGGACAGTCAACAACTCTCCGCGGGGCCTCTGAACCGGAGAGCCCCGCGGACCGGGCCGGTGGCCGCGCGCCACATTAGCGCGTAGCGGGCGGCTTCCCGGCCCGGATATTTTTTGCCCTTTCAGCAGGTGGAGTGTATGAGCGCCCCGGCCCTTCCGGCAGGGGCCAGCTCGTTGTAGAGCCGGACGGCCTCCTCGGTCTGTTCCGCGTACACCTCCACGCCCCGCTCCCGCAGGAGCCGCAGCGTCTCCTCGCAGACCCCGAGCCGCCTGTGGAAGCCCCGGCCGAGGACCACGACCTCGGCGCCGCGTTCCAGAAGCTCCGCAACGTCGGCGGGCTGGATACCAGGTTCGTGGCGGGTGCCGGTCTCGTTCCAGTCCCACTCCCGGGCGCCTCCGGGGAAGAGCTTGGCGTCTTTGAAGGTGCCCTGCTCGGTCTCCAAACGCCCCCAGGAGAGGCCGGTGATACGGGGCGAGCCCATCCTCCCCCCTACTTGAAGCGGTACTGGCGGTACATCCGGGCGCTCTCGTCCACATCGGCCTCGGTCACGTGGGTGCGCCCGCGGGAGCGGACCCGGTCCTCTAT
>JADDKG010000068.1 GCA_020253895.1 Rubrobacter sp. | reverse complement strand
TTCTGGGCGTGCAGGCGGTTCTCGGCCTGGTCGAAGACCCGGCTCCGCGGGCCGTCTATGACGCCTGAGGTCACCTCTTCGCCGCGGTGGGCGGGGAGGCAGTGGAGGAAGATAGCGTCGTCCGCGGCCAGCCCCATGAGCCGCTCGTCCACCTGGTAGGGGGCGAACTTCTTCCTGCGCTCTTCGGCTTCGGCCTCCTGGCCCATGCTGGCCCACACGTCGGTGTAGACCACCTGGGCCCCGGCGACCGCCTCCTGGGGGTCCTGGGTGAGCGTCGGGGCCTCTCCGAGCTTCGCGGAGAGACGTACCACCTCTTCGTCGGGGCCGTGGCCCTCCGGGTGGGCGATGGAGAGCTGCGCCCCGGTCAGGGCGCAGCCGATGGCCAGCGAGTGGGCGACGTTATTCCCGTCGCCGACGTAGGCTATCTTTGTTCCCTCGACCCGGCCGAACTGCTCGCGGACGGTCAGCAGGTCGGCCAGGGCCTGGCAGGGGTGGTGTGTGTCGGTCAGGCCGTTTATGACGGGGACCTCGGCGGCGGCGGCGAGCTCCTCCAGCTCGGCGTGGTCGAAGGTGCGCACCATGATGGCGTCGATGTAGCGGGTGAGCACCTTGCCGGTGTCCGAGGGGCTCTCGCGCTTGCCCATCTGGATCTCCTGCGGGGAGAGGGAGAGGGCGTGGCCCCCGAGCTGGTACATTCCCACCTCGAAGGAGACCCGGGTCCGGTTGGAGGGCTTCTGGAAGACCATCGCTAGCGTCCTGCCGCGCAGGGGGCGGTAGGGGATGCGGGACTTCTGCAGGCTCTTTATCTTGACCGCCTCGTCCAGGATCAGGCGCACCTCCTGCGGGCTGAACTCGGCCAGCGTCAGGCAGTCGCGCCCGGCCAGGGGCGAGGGGGGAGGGGGGGTGTCGTCGATCTGGGGGATCACGCGACCACCGCCTCCGCCGGGGCGGGCTTTAAGGACTCAACGCCGCTTCGAAAGGTACAGAGGGCGTACCTCACCTCCGTTCTGCTCACGGTGAGCGGCGGGGCCATCCTGAGGGTCTTCCCGCCGATGAGGTTTACGAGCACCTTCTCCTTTAGGCAGCGCCGGAAGACCTCCGGCGCGAGGTCGGGGCCGAGCTCCAGCCCCAGGAGCAGCCCCCGGCCGCGGACCTGCGCCCCGGGGACGCGGGCGGCGAGCTCCCGGAGGCCGTTCTTGAGGATCGCCCCCTTCACCCGCACCTCCTCCAGGAAGCCCGGCTCGCGGACCGTCTGGAGGACGGCCCTGGCGGCCGCCATGGCGAGCGGGTTGCCGCCGAAGGTGGAGCCGTGGCTGCCGGGGGTGAGGGCGGCGGCGGGCTCCTCCTTCGCCAGCACCGCCCCGACCGGCACCCCGCCGCCGAGGCCTTTGGCGCTGGTCACCACGTCGGGGACGACGCCCGTCCCCTGGTAGGCGTAGAGGTGCCCGGTGCGCCCCACGCCGGTCTGGACCTCGTCGAAGATCAGGAGCGCCCCGTGCTCGTCGCACAGCTCGCGCAGCCCGGCGAGGAACCCCTCCGGGGGCTCGTTCACCCCGCTCTCACCCTGGATGGGCTCGACAATCACGGCGGCGGTCTGCGGCCCGATCATGGAGCCTGCCGCCTCCAGGTCACCGTAGGGTGCGTAGGAAAAACCGCCGACCATCGGGGCGAACCCTTCGTGCAGGGCCGGCTGGGCGGTGGCGGTGAGGCCGCCGTAGGTGCGGCCGTGGAAGGAGCCGGTGAAGGTGAGGATCTCGTGCTTGTGCGGCCCGGCGGTGCGGTGGGCGTGGCGCCGGGCGAGCTTTATGGCCGCCTCAACGCTCTCGGTTCCGGAGTTACAGAAGAAGACCCTGTCGAAGTCCGTGGCCTCGGTGAGCATCCGGGCGACCTCCTCCTGCAGCGGCACCCGGTAGAGGTTGGAGCAGTGGATGAGCTTCTCGGCCTGCTCCTTTATGGCCGAGACCAGCGCCGGGTGGGCATGACCGAGGGAGTTGGTGGCGATCCCGCCGATGAAGTCCAGGTAGCGGTCGCCACGCTCGTCTATGAGCCAGCTCCCCCGTCCCTCCACCGGGGCTATGCCCAGCCGCTTGTAGGTCTCCATCACGGGTTTCATGCCAAGGCTCCTTCCTGTACGAGGGTCCCTACCTTCCTGCCGGCCAGCGCCCCGGCGAGGGCGCCCTTCCGGCCGCCGTTGATGATCCTTGCCGGCACCCCGCCGCGGGCGGCCTCGGCGGCGGCCCGCAGCTTGGGGGCCATGCCGCCGGAGGCGACCCCGCTGGCCACGTAGCGCTCGCACTCTTCCGGGGTGAGGGCGGGCACCGGCTCGCCGTCCCGGAGCAGACCGTCCACGTCGGTGAGCAGCAGGAGGCTCTCCGCCCCGAGCGCGACGGCGAGCGCGGCGGCGGCGTCGTCGGCGTTGACGTTGTAGGCCCCCTGGGGCCCGAGCCCGAGCGGCGCCACGACCGGGACGAACCCGCCGCTCCACAGCGCCTCCAGCAACCGGCTCTCCACCCCCACCACCCTTCCTACGCGCCCGAGCCCGGGGACCGGCTCGACCCGCAGCACCGGCCCGTCGGTGCCTGAGATGCCCGCCGCCGGGACCCCGAGCGCGAGCAGCCCCCGCGCGAGCTCCTTGTTGACGCCCCCGGCGAAGACCATCTCGGCCACCTCGAGGGTCCTCTCGTCGGTCACCCGCAGGCCCTCGTGGAAGCGGGTGGGGATCCCGAGGGAGTCGAGCATCCGGGTGAGCTGCCTGCCGCCCCCGTGGACGACGACGACCCTGGCCCCCCCGGGGAGCGCTCCGGGCAGGTCCTCCAGCGCGCCTCCCGCCACGCTTGCCCCGCCGACTTTGATCACCACGGGCCTCACGTGCGGTAGCTCCCGTTGATCTCGACGTACCGGCTGGTGAGGTCGCAGCCCCAAGCCGTGGCCGAGGAGTTCCCTCCGGTGAGCCGGATGCGGATGCTGACCTCCTCCCCGCCGAGCGTGGCGTTGGCCGCGGCGACGTCGTGCTCGGCAGGCTCGCCGCCGGAGAACACGAGAACGGGGCCGAAGAGGATCTCCGCCCCCTCCGGATCGAAAGCCACCCCGGAGTAGCCCATGGCGGTGAGCACCCGGCCCCAGTTGGCGTCCTCGCCCGCGACGGCGGCCTTCACGAGGTTGCTCCCGGCCACGCTCCGGGCCAGCCGGGCGGCGTCCTCCTCGCTCGGGGCCCCCTCGACGGTCACTTCGAGGAGCTTTGTGGCCCCTTCCCCGTCGCGGGCTATCTGGCGGGCCAGCCTCCGGGCGACCTCCTCGAGCGCCTCCTCGAAGGCTGCATGCCCCGAAGATCCCGGCTCCAGCACCCCCCCGCCCGCCGCCCCACTGGCGATGAGAAGGGCCATGTCGCTGGGGGAGGTGTCACCGTCCACGGTGACCCGGTTGAAGGTGCGGTCCACGGCCCGCCGCAACGCCTCCTGCAGCACCCCTCCCTCAAGCTCCGCGTCGGTGGTGAGGAAGGCGAGCATGGTGCCCATGTTCGGGTGGATCATGCCGCTCCCCTTGGCGGTCCCGCCGACGGTGAAGGAGCGGCCCTCGGCCTCCACCCGCACCGCCGCCGTCTTGGTGCGGGTGTCGGTGGTGAGGATGGCGGCGGCGAAGCCGGACCCGTCCCGCCCGAGCCCCGCCGCGGCCCGCCGGATGCCGTCCTCCACCCGCCCCATCGGGAGCCGCTCCCCGATGACGCCGGTGGAGGCCACCGCAACCTCCTCCGGCGACAGACCGAGCTCGCGGGCGGCGGCGCGCTGCATCGCCCGGGCGTCCTCGAGCCCGCCGCGGCCGGTGCCGGCGTTGGCGTTGCCGCTGTTGG
>JADDKG010000067.1 GCA_020253895.1 Rubrobacter sp. | reverse complement strand
GGGGGTGGTGAGCCTGAAGGTGGCGTGGCCGAGGTAGGTTATCCTGGTTCCGCCGAGCAACTCTTTCACGTCGTCTCCCTCCGATCCTTGGCGCACAGATCCTTACACACCCGTTCTCCCGGAGAACAGCTTACCGTATACCCGCCCGACCCGCCCGGCAAAACGGTGCTCCCGCGGCCCCTGGGGGTATGCTTCAATAAGGCCCATGTCCTACCTCCCCATAGAGAACCACGGCATCATCGGCAACCTGCACACGGCGGCCCTCGTGGGCACCGACGGGACGATAGACTGGATGTGCCTGCCCCGCTTCGACTCCCCGAGCGTGTTCGCGGCCATCCTGGACGACGGGAGGGGCGGTCACTTCCGCCTGTGCCCCCGCCGCTACATCCGCAGCCAGCAGCTCTACCTGCCGGACACCAACGTGCTCCTCACCCGCTTTCTGGCCGAGGAGGGGATGGCGGAGGTGCTGGACTTCATGCCCATCCTCACCGGCCCGCACCAACGGAACCGCCTGGTGCGGAGCGTCCGGGTGGTCCGGGGGCGGATGTCCTTTGAGGCCGAGTGCCGGCCCGCCTTCGACTACGCCCGGAGGTCCCACAGGCTCTCCGCGGGCAAGGTGGGGGCGGTGTTCGAGGCGGGGGACTCTGCCCTCGCCCTCTCCACCGGGGTGCCGCTGGAGCGGGGGCCCGGAGGTGCTGTGCGGGCCTTCTTCGATCTGGAGGAGGGCGCCGGGAGGGTGACCTTCGTGCTGGACGAGGCGCGCGGTGGGGAGCCTCCGCCGGGGCCGATGCCCGAGGAGGAGTTCGAGCGGCTGCTCACCGGGACCCTGAACTACTGGCGGCGCTGGGTCGCGCGCAGCACCTACTCCGGTCGCTGGCGGGAGCTGGTCAACCGCTCCGCGCTGGTGCTCAAGCTCATGGTCTACGACCCCACCGGGGCGTTGGTCGCTGCCCCGACGATGGGGCTGCCGGAGAGGGTGGGTGGCGAGCGGAACTGGGACTACCGCTACACCTGGCTCCGGGACGCCGCCTTCACCCTGTACGCCCTGCTCTCCATAGGCTTCGACGAGGAGGCCGGTAACTTCATGGGCTGGCTCACCGAGCGCTGCGCCCAGGACGAGGACGGGCTGCTCCAGCCGCTCTACGGCATCGACGGGCGCACCGAGATACCGGAGCAGACGCTGGACCACCTCTCCGGCTACCGGGGCTCGCGGCCGGTGAGGGTCGGCAACGCCGCCTACCGCCAGGTGCAGCTGGACCTCTACGGCGCGGTGCTTGACGCCGCCTACCTGTACAACAAGTACGGCGCCCCCCTCGACTACGACACCTGGGAGAACCTCCGCCGGATACTCGGCTGGCTCAGCGACAACTGGCGGTTGCCGGACGAGGGGATCTGGGAGGTGCGGGGCGGGAGGCGCCACTTCGTCTCCTCCCGGCTGATGTCCTGGGTGGCGTTGGAGCGGGCCGTCAGGATCTCGCGCAAGCGCGGGCTCCCCGCCGGCGAGGGGCGCTGGGTCCGGGAGCGCGACGCGATCTACGAGGAGGTCATGCGGCGGGGCTGGAGCCAGGAGCGGCAGAGCTTCGTCCAGTACTACGGCTCCGAGGCCCTCGACGCCTCCCTCCTCCTGATGCCGCTGGTGAAGTTCGTCGGGCCTACCGACCCGCGCTGGCTCTCGACGCTGGACCGGATCCAACGCGAGCTCGCCCACGACGCCCTGGTGGACCGCTACAGGGTGGGAGAGGCCGCCGACGACGGTCTCTCGGGCCCCGAAGGGAGCTTCAGCCTTTGCTCCTTCTGGCTCGTGGAGTGCCTGACGCGCGCCGGGCGGCTGGATGAGGCCCGGCTGGCCTTCGAGAAGATGCTCTCCTACGCCAACCACCTGGGGCTGTACGCGGAGGAGATCGGGGCCTCCGGGGAGGCGCTGGGCAACTTCCCCCAGGCCCTCACCCACCTCTCCCTGATCAGCGCCGCCGTCCACCTGGACCGGGCCCTCGGCGCCGGGTGAGGACCCGCGGCGGTTGGTAGGATTCTCCGTAGATGTCCGCCTTTCAGACCATAAGGAGGCACAAGGTGGAAGGACGCACCGTCTCTGCCGCCGTGATCCAGATGTCCTCCACCCCGGAGAAGCGGGAGAACCGGCGGGTGGCGGAGGCCCTGATCCGGGAGGCGGCCTCAGCCGGCGCCGGGCTCGTGGCCCTCCCGGAGCTCTGGAGCTGCCACGGGCTGGACGAGGTCTACCCCGAGAACGCGGAGCCCATACCCGGCCCGACAACGGAGTTCCTGGGCTCCCTCGCCCGGGAGCTCGGCATATACCTGCTCGGCGGCTCGATCCTGGAGCGGGTGGCGGGCTCGGACCGCCTGGGGAACACCTCCACCCTGTATGCCCCGGACGGTTCCCTGGTGGCCGTCTACCGCAAGGTGCACCTCTTCGACGTGGAGGTCTCGGGGCGCAGGTACCTGGAGAGCGCGAACATCGCCCCGGGCGGCGAGGCGGTGACCGCGAAGGCGGGGCCCGTGACCCTGGGCCTCTCGGTCTGCTACGACGTCCGTTTCCCGGAGCTGTACCGCCTGCTGGCCCTCCGCGGCGCGGAGGTGCTGGCGGTCCCCGCGGCCTTTACCCTCCAGACGGGCAAGGACCACTGGGAGCTCCTGCTGCGGGCCCGGGCGGTGGAGAACCAGGCGTACGTCCTGGCCCCCGCCCAGTGGGGCCGCAAGGCGGACGGCCGCTGGACCTACGGGCGCTCCATGATCGTGGACCCCTGGGGGACGGTGCTGGCGACCTGCCCGGACCGGGACGGCTACGCCCTCGCCACCCTCGATCTGGACTACCTGGACCGCCTGAGGAGGGAGTTCCCCTCCCTGGCGAACCGCCGCCCGGAGGCCTACCGCGGTCTCTGCTGAGAGGGGACCTACAGCATAAGCGCCAGCGCCCCGAGCACCGCCACCGAGACCGCCACCGGCGGGGCGGCGCGGCGTATGATCTCCGCCTCCTTCCCGGCGAGCCCCACGGCCGCCGCGGCCAGCACCGCCCGCTGCGGGGCGAGGAGGCTGGCGTGGCTCCCCGCTACGTTCTGCACCGCGGCGATAGTCTCCCCGTCGAGCCCGAGCTTCTCCGCCGCGCTGACCTGCAGCGGCATGAAGAGCGCGTTGGAGGCGGCGTTGGACCCGGTGAGCGCCCCGCCCAGCGCGCCGAGCACCGGGGCCGCCGCCGGGTAGAGCCCTCCGAGGGCGGCTGCCCCCGAGGCCAGCGTCTCCGCGGCCCCGCTGGCGGCGAAGACCTGCCCGGCGAGCACGAAAGAGAGCACCGCCCCCGCCGCGGGCAGCCACTGCCGCAGCGTCCCCGCCGCCGCGAGCGCAACCTGACGCCCGCGGAGGCCGAGCAGCACCGCCGCCACCCCGCCGGCCGCGAGCAGCGGGGCGCCGGGGCCGGAGAGCAGCGCACCGCCCCCGAGCCTCCCGGCGAGCAGGATGAGGAGGACGAGGAGCGCGTAGGGCGCCAGCGCCCGCGCCGGCACCCGGAGCCCCCGGAGCCGCCGCCAGCGCACCCCGGCGAACAGCGCCACCGCCGCAAGCCCTCCGGCGGCGCCGGAGAGCTCCGGGGAGAGGTAGGCGCTGCACGCGAGCGTCGCCACCCCGGCCGCCGCCCCGAGCGCCGCCGCCCCGGCCCCGTTCCTCCGCACCCCCTCCCATCCCCCGGCGAGCAGGACCGCGGACAGCCCGTAGACCGGAAAGAGCGGCAGGCTCAGCAGCGCGCTGAGGTCCGAGAGCTCCCTGAAGCCGAGACCCGAGAGCTCCGCCCCGACCACCGTCCCCACCCCGAGAGCCCCCCACGGCACCGCACACTGCCCCCAGCTGGCCAGCACCGCCGCCCGCAGGGGAGAGAACCCGGCCGAGAGCAGGATAGGGGCGCTTATGACGATGGCGACCCCGAAGCCGGTCACCGACTCGAAAAAGGGGGCCGCCCCGACCACCACCCCCGCCGCGAGCGCCTCTCTCCCCGGCTCGAGCCGCCCCAGAAAGCGCGAGACCTCCTCCACCGCCCCGCCCTCGGAGAGCAGGTTGTACAGTAGCAGCCCCCCGAAGAGCACGTAGAGAACCTTCGCCGAGATCCCAGCCCCCTCCAGAAGCGCGCCCCCAAGCCCCGAGACCCCCAGCCCCGGCCAGAACACCGCCCCCGCCACCGCCGCCCCGAGCGCCGCAAGCCCCGCCCGCGCCGCCGGCCATCCCAGCCCCGCCAGAGTCCCCGCCGCCACCAGAAACGGCGCGGCCGCCACCACATACCCCATCGCTTCTACCATGATAGAATAATTTCTACTAAGTGACGGAGCCAGGTGCAAGGGAGGCCGTGGGACGCGCCGGGGAGGATGCGGTACGGCGGGTAGGGGAGCGGGTCAGGTTGCTCCGGCGGGAGCGGGGTTTCACGC
>JADDKG010000066.1 GCA_020253895.1 Rubrobacter sp. | reverse complement strand
GGAGAGCTGGACCCCGCCCCCGTTTGGCCCCCGGATCACCAGCGGCACCTTTACCTGCCCACCGGAGAATTAGCGGACCTTGGCGGCGTTCTGGATGATCTGGTCGGCCGCCAGGAAGGAGAAGTTCCAGGTCATCATCTCCACGATCGGGCGCATCCCCATCATCGCCATCCCGATCGCGGCGCCGGTGAAGCCGTTCTCGGAGATGGGGGTGTCGATGACCCTCTTGGGGCCGTACTGGTCGTAGAGGCCATCCGTTACGAGGTGGGTGCCGCCGTAGATGCCGATGTCCTCGCCGAGCAACACAACGTTCTCGTCGCGGTCCATCTCGTGGACCATGGCCTCCCGCAGCGCCTCCCGGTAGGTCTTTGTCTCCGCCATCCCGCTACCTCGTCCCCATGTACTCGTCTTCTCCGGCGTACACGTCGGTGTAGAGCTCCTCGAGCGGCGGTTCCTCGCTCTCGTCGGCGAACCTTACGGCCTCGTTCACCTGCTGCCGGGCCTCGTCCTTTATCTCCTCTATTCGCTTCTCGTCGAGGGCGCCGCGCTCCAACAGCTTCTTCTCCAGGATGCCGATGGGGTCGCGGGCCCGCCACTTCTCGACCTCTTCCTTGGTGCGGTACTTCTCAAAGAAGTCCGCCGCGCCGTGGGGAGCGATCCTGTAGGTGATGGCCTCCACCGCGTACGGCCGTCCGGTCTCCCGGACCTGCTCGGCGACCCGCTCGCCACACTCTATTACGGCCTCCAGGTCCATCCCGTCGACCTTTTCGTTACCGATGGCGTAGGAGTTGAACTTGGCCGCGAGGTCCGTCATGGCGGTGGACCTCTCGACGCTGGTGCCCATGGCGTACTGGTTGTTCTCCACGATAAAGAAGCAGGGGCACATCCCGTCCCTGCCCCACAGGCCCGCGAGGTTGGCGGCCTCGTGGAAGGCGCCGTTGTTTATGGCTCCATCACCAAGGTACAGCTGGCAGATACCGTCGGAGCCCTCGTACCTCAACGCATAGGCGATCCCAACGCCAAGCGGGATGTGGCCTCCGACGATCCCGTAACCGCCCATAAAGCCCCGCTCGACGTCGAAGAGGTGCATGGAGCCGCCCTTGCCCTTCACCAGCCCGGTCCGCTTGCCGAACAGCTCGGCCATCACCCGCTTCGGGTCGCACCCCAGGAGTAGGGCGTGGGCGTGGTCCCGGTAGCCGGTTATCACCCTGTCTCCCTCCCGGAAGGCCTCCAGGAACCCCGTGGCCACCGCCTCCTGCCCGGTATAGAGATGGAGGTAACCCCCGATCTTGCCCTGCCGGAAGGCTCGCTGGCAGGCGTCCTCGAAGGCCCGGATCAGGACCATCTTGCCGTAGAGCTCGACCAGCCTGTCGGGGCTGGTGGCTACCGCGGACTCCCCACCGCGTACCTCTGCCTCGTTGCCGGAGTTCTCTCTGTCTGCGCTCATAGGACTTCCCCTTCTTCCCGCCGTCGCAAGGCGCCTTCTCCGTGAGGACAGAATAACATCGTTGGACGCTCCATACGCAAGTTCTATCTCCCCTATAGCGGCATTTTATGCCTCCCCGGCAAGCCACCCGGCGGCCCTCCGGAAGGCCAGGGCCCGGTGCGATGCGCGGTGCTTGCCCTCCCCCATCTCTGCGTAGGTGAGGGAGGAGCCCTCCGGGATGAAGATGGGGTCCCACCCGAAACCGCCGCCGCCCCGCGGCTCGGGGGCGACGGAGCCGGGAACCTCGCCCCGGAAGGTGCGCACCCTGCCCGCGGCGTCGGCCACGGCCACGACACAGACCGCTCGGGCCGCGCGGCTTTCAAAGGAGGAGAGCATCCGCAGGATGCCCTCGACGCCCACCCCGGCGAGAAACCACCTGGTGAAGGCACCGGGGAGCCCGCCCCACGCCTCGATCACGAGCCCAGAGTCCTCCACCAACACCGGCCGGGAGGGGCATCCCAGGGCCTTCCGGGCGGCGAGGGCCTTCTCCCGGGCCACCTCCTCAAGGTCGGGGGATTGGATCTCCGGCACCCCAGGGTCCGCCCGCTCCAGGGACATCCCGAGGATAAGCTCCGCCTCCCGGAGCTTGTTCTCGTTGCCGGTAACGAAGACGGGCCTCATGGCGCCCATGAAGTCTACAACCCTTACGCCCTTTATGGTACATTCGCTCTCATGCACGAGGTCAGGGTCGAGAGCCTCGACAGGGTCGAGCTGATGGGAGGGGAGCTCTGGCTCTCGGTCAACTCCGGAAGCCTGAACCTCATCCTCCCCCGCGAGGTCTGGGAGGAGCTGCTCTCCGGCGTCTCCGAGGCCGAGGAGCCACGCCCGGAAGAGCTCGCCGAGCTCGACCGGATAAGGCAACGCCTCACAGACCACGCCAGGGAGCGCTCCTTCGCCACCGTGATGGAGGATGTATCGTGCGGGGAGGGGGCGGACCTCCGCTACCACCTCGTGCTCCGGCCCTCCGAGCCCTTCGCGGTGACCACCGGCTACCACTTCGTCCCGGTCATCCGCCGGGAGCTCGCCGAACGCGTGCGACGCGCGCTCGGCGAAGACCGCTTTGTCGAGCAGGCCTACCTCATAGGAGCGGTCGCCGAGCAGGGAGCCATCGCCGCCGGGGACGAGAACCTCAAGACCCTCTGCGTGCGCGGGCGGCGCTCCAGCACCAGCCGCTTCGAGATGGCACCAGAGCTCTGGCGGGTGCTCTCCGAGGGACTCGGCTGGAGCAACGTCGAGACCGTACTTCCGGACGGGAGAGAGTGAGATGCCGCTAGTAGACCTCGACAGGTTCGACTTCCTGTACGCCAGCCGGGTCAGGGGGATGAAGACCGCGGCCACCCGGGACCTCATGGCCACCCTATCGCGCCCCGGCATCATCTCGCTTGCCGGGGGGTTCCCGGACACCCGGCTCTTTGGAGAGGAGGCTTTCCGCGAGATCTCGCGCAGCATCGCCGCGGACGCCGCCCAGGCCCTCCAGTACGGGCCCACCGGCGGGCTGGAGGTGGTGAAGGACGTGATCGTGGAGGTCATGGCCGCCGAGGGCACCCCGGCCGACCAGGAGAGCATCTTCGTCACCACCGGGGCCCAGCAGGGCCTGGACCTGGTGGCGAAGGTGTTTCTGGACGAGGGCGACGGCATCCTGTGCGAGGGCCCCACCTACGCCGGCGCCCTGAACGCCTTCGCCGCCTACCGACCCAAGATAGCCCACGTCCCGATGGACCGCTCCGGGATGATCCCCTCGGCCGCCCGCGAGACGCTCAAGCGGGCCAAGAAACAGGGGCTTGCGGTCAAGTTCATCTACACCGTCCCCAACTTCCACAACCCGGCCGGGGTGACCATGACCGCCCGGCGGCGCAGGGAGCTGCTGGAGATCGCCGGGGAGTTCGACCTCGTCATCGTAGAGGACAACCCCTACGGGATGCTCCGCTTCGAGGGCGAGCCGCTGCCGACCCTGTGCGCCATGGAGCAGGAGGAGGTGGGGCACCCGGACCGGGTGGTCTACCTGGGGACGTTCTCAAAGATCTTCGCCCCCGGGGTGCGGCTCGGCTGGGTGCACGCCCAGCCCGGCATCCTGCACAAGATCAACGTCGGCAAGCAGGGGGCGGACCTCTGCTCCTCCAACCTCTCGCAGATGATGCTCGCCAGCTACTTCAAGGAGGCAGACTGGCGGGCCTACGTCCGGCGCCAGAACTCCCTCTACAGGGAGCGCCGGGACGCCATGCTCGACGCCCTGGCCGAGTTCATGCCCAGGGAGGTACACTGGACCCACCCGGAGGGGGGCCTCTTCGTGTGGGTCACCCTCCCCTCCTACCTGGACGCGACCGCCATGCTCCCCCGGGCCATAGCCCGCAACGTGGCATACGTGCCGGGCGAGGGGTTCTACGCCGGCGGGGCGGGGAAGAACCACATGCGGCTGAACTTCTCTTTCGTGGAGCCGGAGAGGATCTCGCGGGGCATCGAGATCCTCTCGGAGGTCATCCGGGAGCGGATGGAGCTGCGCACCGACCTGGAGCGCGGCGCCCGGCGCGGCGCCCGTCAGAGCAGCCCGGCGGGAACGGACCGCTAAGGGGTTCTCATGGCGCGCCTGGCGGTCCTGCGCGGCGGGCACTCCATGGAGCGGGACGTCTCTTTGGCCACCGGCAGGCGCATCCAGCACGCGCTGGAGAGGCTCGGCCACGAGGTCCATCCGATGGACGTGGAGGACTCGACCACGGGCAGGCTTATAGAGCTGGAACCCGATGCGGTCTTTGTGTGCCTGCACGGCCCGGGCGGGGAGGACGGTACGGTGCAGGCGCTCCTCGAGACGCTCGGGATCCCCTACACCGGCAGCGGCCCGCTCTCCTCCATCCGCTGCATGGACAAGGACTACGCCAAGCGGGCGCTGGCGGCCGCCGGCATCCCCACCCCCCGCTTCTACACGTTCTTCCGGCGGGCGATGAACGAGATGGGGGCGGCGGCGGCCCTGAACGCGGCGGCGGACTCGCTGGGCTACCCGCTGGTGGTGAAGCCCGCCCGGGAAGGGTCCAGCTTCGGGCTCTCGCGGGTGGAGGGGCCAGACGGGCTGCTGGACGCGGTCTACGAGGCGTTCGGGTACGACGCCAAGATCCTGCTGGAGCGGTGGGTGGACGGGAAGGAGGTCTCCGTCCCGATCCTCGAGCCCGCGGGGGAGGCGCCGCGGGCGCTCGGGCTGGTGGAGATCCGGCCCCGCGAGGGTACCTACAACTTCCAGGCGAAGTACACCCCCGGGATGACGGACTTCGCGATCCCGGCGGAGATCCCGCCGGAGGTCGCGGCCCGGCTGGAGGAGACGGCCCTCGACGTCTACCGCATCCTGGGCTGCTCGGGCTTCGCCCGGGTGGACACGATCGTGGAGGGGGAGACCCCCCAGGTGCTCGACGTGAAGACCATCCCCGGCTTTACCGAGACCTCCACCTTCCCGCTGGCCGCCGAG
>JADDKG010000065.1 GCA_020253895.1 Rubrobacter sp. | reverse complement strand
GAACCCCTTCACCCCTTCGGCCTCGAGGCGGGAGAGGATCTCCTGCGCCCGGTCGGTGACCCGGGGCGGCAGCCCGGCCAGCCGGGCCACGTGCACCCCGTAGGAGGAGGACTCGGCGCCGGGCTCTATCCGGTGCAGAAAGACGATCTCCCCGCCCACCTCCTCCACCACCGCCTTCAGGTTGCGGCAGCCGGGGAGCGAGTCGGCGAGGCGGGTGAGCTCGTGGTAGTGGGTGGCAAACAGGGTGAGGGCCTGCACGTCGTCGTGCAGGTACTCGGCTATGGCCCAGGCCAGGCTCATCCCGTCGTAGGTCGAGGTTCCCCGGCCCACCTCGTCCAGGATCACGAGGCTGCGCTCCGTCGCGCCGTTGAGGATCCCCGCGGCCTCCGTCATCTCCACCATAAAGGTGGACTCCCCGCTCGCCAGCCTGTCCTCCGCCCCCACCCGGGTAAAGATCCTGTCAACGACCCCCACGGTGGCCTCCTCCGCGGGCACGTAGGAGCCCGTCTGGGCCAGCAGGACTATGAGGGCCACCTGCCGCAGGTACACCGACTTGCCGGCCATGTTGGGGCCGGTGATGATCTGCAGCCGCGAGTCGCCGTCCAGCCGGGCGTCGTTCGGGACGAAGGGGGTCTCCGTCGCGTGCTCGACCACCGGGTGGCGTCCGGAGACGATCCGTATCCCTCGCTCCCCGGTGACCCGCGGGCGGCAGTAGCGCAGCTCGGCCGCGGCGGCGGCGAAGGAGGCGACCACGTCCACCACCGCCACCGCGCGGGCTATCTTCTGCAGCTGCGGCGCCGCCTCCTTTACCGCGGCCCGGATCTCGCCCAGTATCCTGCGCTCCAGCCGCTCGACCTCCTCGCGGGCGGTGAGCATCCTCGACTCGTGCTCCTTGAGCTCCACCGTGACGTAGCGGGCGTTGTGCTTTAGGGCCTTGCGGTGCTCGTAGTGGGGCGGCACCCGGTGCGCCTCCTTGCCCGCCACCTCTATAAAGTACCCCTCGCCGTCCCGGTAGCCGACCTTGAGGGTCTTCAGCCCGGTCTTCAGGCGCTCCTCGGCCTCAAAGCGGGTGAGCCACTCGTGGGCCCCGTCCCGGAAGGAGCGGGCCTCGTCCAGCTCCTCGGAGTAGCCGGGGCGTATGATCTCCCCCTCCTCCTCGCTTATGGCCGCCGCGATGAGCTCCCGCACCCCCGGGGGCTCCTCCATCGCGGCGAGCGCCCGGCCGAGGAGCGAGCTGCGCTCCGCCGCGGGGGTAAGGGCCCGGCGCAGCGGTCCCAGCGCCTCCAGCGCTCCCCGCAGGGCCAGCAGGTCGCCGGGCGAGGCAGAGAGCCGGACGATCCGGGTGGCGATCCGCTCGATATCCGGGATGCTGGCCAGGTGCTCGCGTACCTCCTCGCGCAGCATGTAGTCCGGGAACAGGGCGTCCACCGCCTCCAGCCTCTGGTTTATCCGGGAGGCCTCCAGGAGCGGCCGCTCCAGCCAGCGCCGGAGGGTGCGCTGGCCCATCGGGGTCCTGGTCCTGTCCACCGTGGAGATGAGCTCCTCCAGCCCCAGGTTCCGCCGGGTGGCGCCGTCCAGCAGCATGGCCTGCCCTGGGTCGTAGCGCCTGAAGGAGACGATCTGCTCCGGCGGGTTCCCGCCGCGCAGGGTACTCAGGTAGCGGATGAGGGCGCCGGCGGCCGCCACGAGCTGGGGGCTCCCGTCGAGCCCGTAGCCCTTGAGGCTCGCGACACCGAAGTGCTGCCGCAGGGCCTGCTCCCCGGCGGAGGGCTCGAAGGTCCACCGGGGGGCGGTGCTGATGCGGGCCTCCAGCCGGGGGAGCTCCTCCACCGCCGTCCGCTCGGGGACCACCACCTCCCGCGGCGACCAGCGCTCCAGCTCCGCCGGCAGCTCCTCCTCAGGTACCACCGTCCCCGAAAACTCCCCGGTGGAGGCCTCGGCCACGGCTATCCCGGCCCTCCTGTCCCGGACGACGAAGGTGGCCAGGTAGTTCGACCTCCCGGCGGAGAGCACGTTGTCCTCGATCACGGTGCCGGGGGTGAGGATCTGGGTGATCTCCCGGGTGAACTGCCGGGGCTTGGTGGGGTGCTGCCGCTGCTCGGCGATGGCCACCGAGTGGCCCTTCCTGAGGAGGGCGGCCACGTGCTCCTGCAGGGCGTGCCCCGGCACCCCCGCTAGCGGCACCCTACCCTCCCCCGCGGCCTCCCGGCTCGTGAGGCGCAGCGAGAGCTCGCGGGAGACCGTCTTGGCGTCCTCCTCAAAGGTCTCGAAGAAGGTTCCGACCTGGTAGAAGAGTATGGTGCCGGGTGGAAGCTGGGCCTTGAGTTCGGCGTAGCGTCCGAGCATGGACCTTATTCTACGGGGCTCCCCCGGCGCTTTCAGCCCCGGGTCTTCCACAGCGAGGCCGCTATGGAGACCCCGATGACCCCGGCTATAAACGGCAGCGAGATCCAGATGGGCACCTTCCCGAAGAGCTCGCTCCAGATAAACTTGCCCCCCACAAAGACGAGCACCACCGAGAGCCCAAGGTTCAGGTAGACGAAGCGCTCCATCATCCCGGCGAGCATGAAGTACAGCGGCCGCAGCCCCAGCACCGCAAAGGCGTTGGTGCTCCACACTATAAAGGCGCTCGAGGTTATGCCGAAGATGGCCGGGATTGAGTCCACGGCGAAGATCACGTCGGTGGTCATCACCACGGTGATGACCGCGAACAGCGGCGTCGCCAGGAGCCTGCCGGAGCGCCGGACAAAGAACCTCTCCCCCTCGAAGTCCTTGGTCATGGGCACAAAGCGGCGCACGAGCCGGAGAACCGGGTTGCGCTCGGGGTGGACCTCGACGTCGCGGTGGAGCGCCATCCGGATGCCGGTGTAGATCAGGAAGGCCCCGAAGACGTAGACGATCCAGTCAAAGCGCTCAAGGAGCTCGGCCCCGATGAGGATGAAGACCCCGCGCAGCACGAGGGCCCCCACGATCCCCCAGAAGAGCACCCGGTACTGGTAGCGGGAGGGCACCGCGAAATAGGAGAAGATGAGCGCGAAGACAAAGACGTTGTCCACCGAGAGGCTCTTCTCGACGATGTAGCCCGTAAAGTACTCGGCGGCCCGCCCCGCGCCGGCCACGAAGAAGAGCACCACCCCGAAGACGACCGCGACCCCGACCCAGAAGGCGCTGAGCAGGGTGGCCTGCCGGAAGGAGATCTCGCGGGAGCCGCGCGCGAGCACCGCAAGGTCCAGAACGAGCAGCGCCACAACCAGCGCGGTGAACCCTACCCAGGCCCACAGCGGGAAGGCGCTCACCTGTCGACCTCCCCTCCCGGCGAAATGGCGACAGACGTGTTCACGGAAGCAGCCTCCTCTCCGTCCTGGGGCCGCGGACACAAAACACAAAAAGAGGGCGAGGGCCGCGGCCAAAAACCCTTACACGACCGCGGTCTCGCCCTCTGCTCCGTACGCCCCTGGCGCAGCCGGCCGGCCGGGAACCCGCTCGAGGTTCCGTGCTGACGGCCCGCCGGACCCGCCGCAAGCGGCGGGCGGCTACTCCCCGACGCCGAGAATGTACCCTACGGGGTCCGGAACGTCAAAGGCCCGGGGGAAGTCCCCCCGGGCCCAGTGTTCGGTGGTAAGCTCCGGAGACCGCTACAGCGGCGAGACGTTCTCCGCCTGCATCCCCTTGCGGCCCCGGGTGGCCTCATAGGAGACCCGCGCCCCCTCCTCAAGGGTCTTGAACCCCTCGCCCGCGATGCCGGAGTAGTGAACGAAGAG
>JADDKG010000064.1 GCA_020253895.1 Rubrobacter sp. | reverse complement strand
TGCTCTTCCGATCTCGAGGGGGTCTCCGGGGTGTGGTGCGACATGAACGAGCCCTCGCTCTTTGTACCCAAGCAGTCCACGATGCCCCCCGACGTCGTCCACCCCGGCGACGGCCACCCGCGGCGCCACGGCGAGGTGCACAACACCTACGGCTCGCTCATGGCCCGCGCCGTCCGGGAGGGCCTGCTCGGCCTGCGCCCCGGCGAGCGGCCGTTCGTCATCACCCGCGCCGGGTACGCCGGGCTGCAGCGCCACGCCCTGCAGTGGACCGGGGACAATTCCTCGTGGTGGGAGCACCTGTGGATGGCGATGCCCCAGCTGCAGAACCTCGGGCTCTCCGGGGTCGCCTGGGCCGGGGTGGACGTGGGCGGGTTCTTCGGCGACTGCGACGGGGAGCTACTCGCCCGCTTCACCGAGTTCGGGGTGCTGCAGCCCTTCTGCCGCAACCACTCGGCCAAGGGCACCGTCCCGCAGGAGCCCTGGGCCTTCGGCGAGCCCTACGAGTCGGTGTGCCGCCGCATGATAAAGCTCCGCTACCGCCTGCTCCCCTACCTCTACACCCTCTTTGAGGAGTGCCACCGGACCGGGGCCCCGATCCTCAGGCCCCTGCTCTTCGAGTTCCCGGAGGACGAGACCACCTACTCCATGGACGACGAGTTCATGCTGGGCGGGGCGCTCCTGGCCGCCCCGATCACCCGCCCCGGCGTCGAGCACCGCTACGTCTACCTGCCCGAGGGCACCTGGTTCCACTTCTGGAGCGGGGAGCGCTTTGACGGACCCGCCCACATCCTCGCCCGCGCCCCGCTCGGGGAGCCCGCCCTCTACGTGAGGGCGAACACCGCCCTCCCCCTCGGCCCGGAGCTCTCCCACACCGGCGAGCGGTCGCCGGAGGATGAGCTGACCCTCAGGATCCACCCGGCAGAGGGCTCGGCCTCCTCGTCCCTCTACGAGGACGAGGGCGACGGCTTCGGCTACGAGCGTGGCGTGTACGCCCGGCGCAAGATCTCCTGCGGGAGCACGGGAGGCAGACGCTTCACCGTCCGGATCGGGGAGCGCGAGGGCTCCTACGAGCCCGGACGCCGAAAGGTGCTGCTGGAGCTTTACGGCCTCGAGGGCGAGCACCGGATCTCGGTAAACGGCGAGGAGCGGGAGACGTCCCGGACGGAGAACGGGCGGCTCGTCGTGCCGCTCCTCGAGCGGCCCGGGGAGACCGTCGTCGAGGTGGAGGCTACTTGAACCCCGCGTAGCCGTCGTCGGCCATCACCACCGAGCCGTTTATGGCGTCGGCCTCGTCGGTGGCGAGCAGGACGACGGCGCCGGCGATCTGCTCGGGGGTGAGGAGCCTGCGGCGCATCTGGCCGCGGGCCAGCCGGTCGCCGAGGCCCATGTCCTTGTAGCCCTGGATGATAGGGGTGTCGACCCCACCCGGGGCGATGGCTACGACCCTTATCCCGTAGGGCGCGAGCTCCAGGGCGGCGGCCTGGGTCATCATCTTGACCGCGCCCTTGGCGGCGTGGTATCCGATGACCCCCGGCGAGGCGAGAAAGGCGTAGACCGAGGCGGTGTTGATGATCACGCCGGGGCTCCGGAGGGCCACCATCTTCCTGCCGGCGGCGAGTATCCCGTAGTAGACGCCGTACTGGTTTACCCGGACCACCCGGTCGTAGTGCTCGGGGTCGTGCTCCAGCAGCGGGGCGTAGTGACCGATGCCGGCGTTGTTGAACATGACGTCGAGCGCGCCGTACTCCCCGACCGCCCGCTCGACGGCGGCCTCCACCTGGGGGAACTCGGAAACGTCGGTCCGCACGAAGACGGCCTGCCCGCCAAGCTCGCGGATCTCCCGCGCCACCTCCTCTCCCCCGCGCTCGTCGAGCTCGGCCGCAACAACCCGGGCCCCCTCGCGGGCGAACTTGAGCGCTGTGGCCCGGCCTATGCCGCTGCCGGCCCCCGTGATCACCGCGACCTTGCCCTCCAGCATCATCCGCTGCGACCTCCCGTCTCTAGAAGAAGCCCGGCCTCTTTCTCCCGTCCCGGCCAGCAACCAAAGGGTCGAGACGCGGGTCGGTGAAGTCCTCCATCACCAGAAAGGCCCCGAGCGCCTCCAGCTTCGAGGGATCGTGGGTGGAGGCCACCCCGACCGTGGGCACCCCGGCGGCCACCGCGGCCCGGATGCCGGACGGCGAGTCCTCGAAGGCCACCGCCTCCCCGGGGGCGACCCCGAGCAGCCTCAGCGCCCGGCGGTAGGGGGCCGGGTCCGGCTTTCCCGCCCCGGCCTCCTCGGCGAGGACGATGGGGTCAAAGCAGCCCTCCAGCCCGAGCGCACGCAGGACGGCAACCGCGTTCTCCCGCGGCGCGTTGGTGACGAGCGCGACCCGGCAGCCGCTCTCTCGCGCCCGGCCGACGAACTCCGGAAGACCCGGCAGGGGCTCCAGCTCCCCCACCCGACGGCGGAAATCCTCCTCCTTGGCCTCTACGATCCTGCGGCGCTCCTCCTCGGAGAGCTGGGGCAGGAGCTCGGCGGCGATGTCCGGGTTGAGCCGGCCGCTGATCCTCTCCTGGTAGAAGTCCCAGTCCGCCTCGTACCCGTAGGAGGCGAGTATCCCGGCCCAGGCCGGGTAGTGGACAGAGTCGGTCTCGGCGAGGGTCCCGTCGAGGTCGAAGAGCAGCGCCCGGGCCACTAGTACCCCCCGTAGAGGACCATGTTCAGGGCCCGGGTGATGATGAGCAGGGCCCCCAGGTAGAGGAGGATTAGGAGGTGACCCCGCTCCCGGCCCTTACGCAGGGGGCTGGTCTTGTACTCGGCCATCCCCAGGATGAGCCCGAGGGCACAGAGGCCCCAGATCCAGTAGAACACGAAGTAGCGGGCAAAGTCCCCCTGATGTGGTTTTATGG
>JADDKG010000063.1 GCA_020253895.1 Rubrobacter sp. | reverse complement strand
GGTTGCGGGCCGGGAGTTCGGCGAGCGGCGGGACCTGCGGCGCCTGCCCACCGTGACCATCGACGGGGAGGACGCCAAGGACTTTGACGATGAGATCTCGGTCCGCCGCGAGGGCAAGGGCTACCGGCTGTGGGTGCACATCGCGGACGTCACCCACTACGTAGACCCGGGTGGGGCGCTTGACCGGCAGGCCGCCTACCGGGGCAACTCGGTCTACCTGCCAGGTACCGTGGCGCCGATGCTCCCCGCCCGGCTCTCGGCGGACGTGTGCTCCCTTCGCCCGCACACGGACCGGGCCGCCGTGACCGTGGAGATCTCCGTCTCGGGGGAGGGGGAGGTGCGGGGCTTCAGCATCTACCGCAGCCTCATCTCCAGCGACGCCCGGCTCACCTACGAGGCGGTGGACGCCTTTCTGGAGGGCAGGGGCGAGATAGAGCAGCCCGAGCTCGTACGCACCGCCTACGAGCTCTCCCGGAAGCTCAAGACCAACGCCGCCGTGAGGGGCAAGCTGGAGCTCGAGAGCCGGGAGCCCGAGTACGAGGTGGACGAGGAGGGGGTGCCGGTGGCGGCCTCGATGCGCTCCTCCACCCCCGCCCGTGAGCTCATAGAGGAGCTCATGATCCTGGCCAACATCTGCGTCGCGAAGGAGCTGCGCCGGAAGCGGGGTGCGGTCTTCCGGATACACGAGCGTCCCTCGCCCGAGGACCTGGAGCTGCTCGCCGAGCGGCTCGCCGCCGTAGGGGTGCAGGTGGAACCCACCCCCGAGAATTTGGGCACCATCGCCGCTATGCTCAAGTCGCGGGCCCTCGGGTACCTGGTCCTCCGCTCCATACCGCGGGCCCTCTACTCGCCCGGCAACGTGGGACACTACGGGCTCGCGCTCGAGGACTACACCCACTTCACCTCGCCCATCCGGCGCTACGCCGACGTGCTCGTCCACCGGGCGCTGCTGGGCGACGAGCTGCCGGAGAACCTCCCGGAGGTGGCCGAGCACATCTCCGAGAGGGAGTGGCAGAGCATGATCTGCGAGCGCACCGCGGACGAGTACACCCTCATGTGGCTGATGCGTGACCGGGTCGGCGAGTGCTTTGAGGGAACCGTGGTCAGCACCACCTCCTTTGGGCTCTTTGTAGAGATGGAGACCGGGGCGACCGGGCTCGTCCACGTCAGCAAGCTGCCCGGCTGGTGGGAGCTCGAGCCGAGCGGCGTGGTGCTCTCCAACGACGAGATCGGGGCCTCCTACAGGGTGGGGGACCGGGTTCTGGTAGAATTGCTGGATATCAGGCCGCTGCACTTGAGGGCCGAGCTCCGGGTGGTGAAGAGGCTGTGAGCGACTTCGCGCGCAACAGGAAGGCTCTGCACGACTTCGACATCGAGGAGACCTACGAGGCGGGCATCGCCCTCACCGGCCCGGAGGTCAAGTCCATCCGCGAGGGGCGGGCGAACCTCCGGGAGAGCTACGTGCGGGTGAAAAACGGCGAGGTCTTTCTCGTCGGGGCCCACATCTCCCCCTACAAGAACGCGACCAACGTCCCGCAAGACCCCACCCGGGACCGCAAGCTGCTCCTGCACCGCAAGGAGATAGACCGTCTCGTGGGCAAGAGCCAGGAGGAGGGGAAGACCATCATCCCCCTCCGCCTCTACCCCAAGAACGGGCTCGTAAAGCTCGAGATAGCCGTCGCCAGCCGCAAGCGCAAGTACGACAAGCGACGCGAGATCGCCAAGCGGACCGCCCAGCGCGAGATAGAGCGGGCGATGAAGGAGCGCCTCCGGCGTTGATAAATCGCCCCCTGGTGGTAAAATACCGGCTCCGGGGGCGATCCGGCTTCGACGGGAGCGGACAGCGTCCGGTGAGACGAGCCGAGTTCGCCGGAGACTCGTAAAACGCCGGCACCTAAACATACACGCCAACGACAGAGAGATGGCGCTGGCTGCCTAAAACCATTTTGGCAGCCCGTCGGTCCGGGCGGCCCACGGCCCGGTTTCCGGCGTCGGTTAGTGGGCTCACCTCCCGGGTTCCGGCCCGGAGTCCGGGGGGGACATCCTTAGAGGGCTAGCCCCTCTGCGGTGCCCCGGTCCGCAGAGGTAAGGCGAAACTAAACCGGGTGCGACGCTCGTACAATCTCCCGGATGGCGCGCTCGCGGACGCGGGTTCGATTCCCGCCGCCTCCACTCTACGGGTCCGGCCAGAGGCCGGGCCCTTTTGGCTTCTCCAGCGAAAAACCGCCTCCGAGGGGATATATAATGCCGCTTCGTGAGCGATCCCAGGCCCATAGGCGTATTTGACTCCGGGGTAGGCGGGCTCACGGTGCTCGCCGAGATCCGGGACCGGCTCCCTTACGAGCACACCATCTACTTCGGGGACACCGCGCGGGTCCCGTACGGGGTGCGGGATCTCGCGGAGGTCAGGTGGTTCGCCTATGAGATCATCCGCTACCTCGTGAGCCTCAACGTGAAGATGGTGGTCATCGCCTGCAACACCGCCACGGCCGCCGCCCTCATGACCGCCCAGCGCTCCTTCGACGTGCCCATTATCGGGGTTATAGAGCCCGGGGCCCGGGCGGCGGTCTTGGAGACCCGCAACCGCCGGGTGGGGGTCTTGGCCACCCCGGCCACGGTGGAGAGTGGGGCCTACGCCAAGGCCGTCTCCTACCTCGACGCGGGGATAGAGGTCTACGAGCAGGCGGCCCCGGAGTTCGTCCCCCTCATAGAGCGTGGGATTACCTCCGGGCCCGAGCTGGAGGCGGCGGCCCGGCGCTACCTTGCCCCCCTTCAGGAGCGCGGGGTGGACGTGGTCATCCTCGGGTGCACCCACTACCCACTTATCTCCGAAACCATAAACAGGATTCTCGGCCCGAGGGTGCGCCTGATCTCCTCGGCCGGGCAGACGGCACTGGAGGTGGGGCGGGTGCTCTCCCGCCGGGGCTACCTCCGCAGGCCCCGGCACGCCGACGACCACGGAAGCTCCGTCTACGTGTGCACCGCAGACCCGGAGGAGTTCGCCGCTTTGGGAGGGAGGTTTTTGGACGAGAAGATAGAGGCCGTCCTCCCCGCCTCGCTCGAGCCCAGCCCCAGATCCGACGCCCCTTTGCTATACTAAGTAGCGGCCTCCGCTGGCGGGGCGTGGCGCAGCCTGGTTAGCGCACCTGCTTTGGGAGCAGGGGGTCGGAGGTTCAAATCCTCTCGCCCCGATACCGGAGGCCGCCATAGCAGGCGGGTGTAGCTCAATGGTAGAGCCCCAGCCTTCCAAGCTGGTGATGGGGGTTCGATTCCCCTCACCCGCTCTCGTTGCGCCCGTAGCTCAGGGGACAGAGCAGCGGACTTCTAATCCGCCGGTCGCAGGTTCGAATCCTGCCGGGCGCGCTTCGAGAAGCCTTGATTTGCAGGTGAAACGCAAACAACAGAGAAGCCCCCGGTTCGACGTCGGGGGCTATTTACCGCAACCGTACCGCAACCCGTTATCCCAAAGCGTCGTCCATCGCGTCCGCCAGACCGTCGCCCATGCCGGGGAGCACGTGGGAGTAGGTGTCGAGCGTGATGCCGATGTTGGCATGCCCGAGGAGTTCCTGGACGTACTTGGGGTGCTGGCCCACCTTAAGAAGTATGGTGGCGCAGGTGTGCCGGAGGTCGTGCACGCGCACGGTGCGGGGAAGTCCGGCGCGCTCCAGGATCTGCTTGAAGGAGCGGGCAGTGAGGTTCTTGGCGTTCATGGTCTTGCCGACCTGGTTGGGGAAGACGAGCCCGTGATCCTCCCACAGCCCCGCCGCCCGCAGACGCTCCTCCAGCTGCGCTTTGCGATGGCGCCTGAGCGCCTTCATAGCCCCGGTGGTGAGCTTGATGCGGCGCCCCTTGCCGTTCTTGGGGGCTTCGAAACGGTGCCCCGTTCGCGTCTCCGAGAGCGTGCGGCGCACGGCGAGCGTGCCGGCGTCGAGGTCCACGTCCTCCCACTTGAGCCCCAGCAACTCGCCCTCCCGCAAACCACAGTGCACGGCGAGCACGTACAGGGTCTCGAAGCGGTCGCCGCGCGCGGCGTCGAGGAAGGCGCGGGCCTGGTCGGGAGACAGGGGCCGTATCTCTTTCTTGGTGGGCCTCGGCGCCTTTATGGCCTCGGACGCGTTGCGGGGTATCAGCTCGTCCCTCACGGCCTGCTTGAGCGCCTTGTGGAGCGTGACGTGGATGTACTGGACGGTGCGGGGCGAGAGTCCGGCGCCCAGCTTCTCCCGGTAGAGGCCCCGGACATGCGCCGGAGCGAGGGTCTTCAGTTTGATCCGCCCCAGCGTGGGCTTGATGTGCACCCGGACTATGGACTCGTACCGCTCGTAGGTGCGCTGCCTCACCGTGTCCCGCACGGAGTCCGAAAGCCAGCGATCCAGGTACGCACCGACGGTCAGCTTCCCGGCGTCGTACACGATGCCGCCATTGCGGTCCGCTATCGCCTTCGCCAGCTTCTCCGCCACCTCCCTGCGCGTCTTGCCGTACAGCGTATTCCGCTTGCGCCCCTCGGCCGTGTACACGGTGTACTCGGCGCGCCAGGTGCCGTTCTTGCGACGGCTGATGCTGCCCTCGCCGTTGCCGCGTTTACCCATCTTCTCCTTCCCTTCCGGTCCCGGCGACGAGCGTCGCCACTTACAACACCTCTCAACATCCGGGTGCCTTTATCCTGCTTGGATCCACCTCCCCAACCATGAGCCTGCCGTCCGACGATCTTTGATCGCTGCGTAGACAATGTCAATGATCCACCTGTTACGAGGTAGGGATCCTCCCCGACGGGTCTACTTCCGCCTGGCTTCCGGATAGCGTTGCTCTTCGAGCCAGCGATCGAGCTCCCTGCGGCTCACCCGGACGCTGCGCCCGATCCTCACCGATGGGATCTGCCCCGAGCCGACCAGCTCGTACGCCCGGCTGCGCGCGATCTGCAGGACCTCCGCCACCTCCGGTACCTTCAGCCACTCTCGCTCCCTGTTCACCCACACTCCCCTCTTCTGTCCTGTTCCCTACTGTAGTACAAATACACATTTGCGGTCAAGGCCAGGATCGTCTACAGTACCCTCGAATACGCCTTCGGGGAGGGACATAAGCGATGCGAGAGAACCTGGAGAAGAGGTTGGAGATCCTGGGCTACCTGGCCCGCAGGGCCGCCAGGGGCGAGGGGGCGCCGAGCGTGAAGGAGGTGGGGGAGGCCGTGGGCTTGAGGAGCACACAGACCGCCCACAAGCATCTCAAGAAGCTCGAAGAGGCCGGTTACGTCGAGCGGGAGGTCGGGAAGGCCCGGGGCCTGAGGCTCACCCCTACAGGCTGGGAGGTGGCGGGGAGGACGCCTCTATTGGGCCGGATCGCCGCCGGGCGCGGGTTCGAGGCCATCGTGGACGAGAGCACAACCTTCTCTCTGCCCGCAGAACTCCTCTACTCCCCCTCAGGCAGGGAACGCTACTCGCTGCGGGTGGTCGGGCAGAGCATGACCGGAGCCGGCATCGAGGACGGAGACCTTCTGGTCGTCGAGGAGGACGAGGACCCGCCCGACGGGGCGGTAGTGGTGGCGCTGCTTCGGGGAGGCGAGGAGGTCACCGTCAAGAGGCTCTACCGGGAGGGTAAGTACCTGCGGCTAAAGCCCGAGAACGGCGAGCACGAGGACATCGTCGTGCCCGATGAGGAGACGATCATCCAGGGACGGGTCGTCTACGTGATACACCCGCCCAGGAGACGCCATTAGGAGGGCGTCGTGAGGCCGCTGGAGCGCGTGCTGGAGGTCCTGGAGGTAGACAGGGGTCCCGACCATCGAGGCGAGTACCTGGCCTTCTGCCCCG
>JADDKG010000062.1 GCA_020253895.1 Rubrobacter sp. | reverse complement strand
TGCCGATCTACCGGCGTCAGCAACGGCTGGTCATCCCGCTTCGGCAGCGGCGCCATAGCCAAATACTGAGACGGAACAACCGACTCGGGTCGCCGGCGTGCCGGTATCGGGAACACCAACTCCGCTGACTTCGGAGAACGGCGAGCCCTGGACACGACCGAAATGCTAGCCGCTTGTTTCAAAAGCAACGCCGTAGCCCTGGGATCGGCCGGAGCCGGCCTATGGCATCCCGGAGATCCTATCCCGTAAGGGTTGCCCACAACCTGCTGAAGCGCGAAGAAGATCCGGCTTCCGGGGCCCTTCTTCCCTACCCGGCCGCCCGGCGCATCAGCTTCCTCAGAAGCTGTGTGTCCACCACGACTCGCCCCTCGGGGGCCACCCCATGCGGATCCAGCAGCACCTCCGCCGGAGCGCCGGGCTCGCCGAGACCGTCGAGCACCAGGTCCGCTTCCCCGAACGACTCCCCGGCGTTGTACTCCGAAACGGTTACGAGGCACGGTATCCCAGCGTTCCGCGCGGCGAGAAGTCCGTTGCGCGAGTCCTCGACGGCGAGCACCTGGCTCGCCGGGAGACCGAGCTTCGAGAGCGCCATCTCGTAGACCTGGGGATCTGGCTTCTTGGCCGGAGCTTCGTCCGCAGTCAAAATAACGGTGAACCGCCCGGCGAGCCCCGGCCTTAAGCACTCGAGGAGCTCCAGGACCGCGCTCCGGGTTCCCGTAGTGGCGACGGCAAGCGCCACACCGGCACCGTGCAACTCGTCGATGAGCCGGAGAACCCCGGGACGCGCCTCGAGGCCCCCGCTCCTGATAAGCTTTCTGAACTCCTCTACCTTGGATTTGTGCAGCTCGGCGGCCAACCTCTCCGGCTCCTCCGGTGGCTCCGGCCTTCTTGCTCTGAGGTAGTGCAGGATGCGCTCGCGACCCCCCGCCACCTCCAGAAGTTCCCCGTAAAGCTTCTCGTCCCAGCGGTCGGCGAGCCCTGCTTTTTCGAAAGCGCGGTTGAAGGCGACCCGGTGGCCGTGACGCTCCGTCTCCGCTAGCGTACCGTCGACGTCGAAGATCACAGCCCCAAGTTCACTGTCCCGGTTTGCCATGTTGCTTTTCTAGCAGGTGACTCACCCCGTGTGCAAGTTTCTTGGAATAGTTGGATAAAGAGCGAAACCCCCCTCTACGCTCGGTGGTGCCTGGGCTTCCCCCGGTAAGACGGCTCTCCGTCATTCTCGGTGCAGCGAAGCGGACGCATGAGCTACAAAGCAGGGCATGAACATCGCATCGAAGCTCTCCATGGCGTTGTTGCCCAAGTTTCTCCCGGTCTCAGGCTGGAGAACGCCGCCATCGACGCCGAGAATGTCTCCCTCTCGGTCGCGAGTACACACCCCTCGGCCGCCTGTCCGATCTGCAGACACACATGCGCGATCGTACAACGCCCGCCGCTTACACTCGTCTCTGGGCTACAGAAGTTCTGCCGACTACGAGGAGGATAGAATGGAAGAAGCCAGGGTCGCGTAAGGTTGACGTGCCCGCTCTAGCGGGGGAATCCCACTCCCCAAAGGAGTGCCTTCCTCAGCCGGCTTCGTTACCGGATAGACACCGTCTTCAGCCAACTCACAGAGCGCTAATTCCGTAAAGAAGGTATGGGCGCGTGACATGTGGCATCTGGCAAGCAGGCTGCGCAGAAAAGTCCTTTCTCACACCGTAGCCTTCCTGCTCAACCACCAGATGGGCAATCCACCTCTACAACTCTCGAAGTTGCTCGTCTGAAAAACCCGCACATCGGGTTAGTTAGGCTTCTCTCTAATTAAGAGCTGATTATTTCGATTTGTCTGCGCAGAGGCCAGTTGTTAAAATGCGAACACAAGCTTCCAGCTTGAGGAGCGTTGCTGGGGAAAATAGGAAACCTTGGCCCTTGCTGGTGGGTTCGGAGGGTGAGAGGAGGCATCGATCGAGGATTAGCCAAGAGCGTGGGTTGGGTGTATGTAGGTAGTATGTAGGTAGGGCTAATTGCAGGTTGCAGACATGTGCAAAACGCACGCATGTTAGATACCTTGGCTGACACGGTCGTTCTGAAGACCGGAGGCGTACGGGAGGAGGTCGGGTTCCGTGAGACGCGGGCGTGCCAAAGAGAAGAACGAAAGGGATGCCGTGGGTAATGACCAAAGGACACCCGGGCAAAACGAGGCGGGGTCGGCAGTATTGCGGGAGGCGTTGCGGGCTCCGGAGGAGCACCCCGACGAGAAGCGGAAGAGGGCTGGCGGTGTAGAGGAGGTCCACATACTGTGGATCTCGGAGGGCATGAGCTGCGACGGGGACTCGGTCTCCATCACGGCGGCTATGCAGCCCAGCATCGAGGACGTGGTGCTCGGAGCCATACCGGGGCTGCCGAAGGTGCACCTGCACAACAAGGTCCTGCACCACTCCCTGGGGGGTGAGGAGTTCCTCAGGCCCTTCCGGCAGGCGCTCGACGGCGAGCTGGACGCCCCGTTCGTGCTCGTCATCGAGGGGTCCATACCGAACGAGAACATAAACGGCGACGGGTACTGGACCTCCTTCGGCAACGACCCGGCCACCGGCGAGCCGCTGACGATCAACTGGTGGATCGACCGGCTCGCCCCCAAGGCGTGGGCGGTAGTAGCGATCGGGACCTGCGCCACCTACGGCGGCATCCACGCGATGGCGGGCAACCCCACCGGCTGCATGGGGCTCGCGGACTACCTGGGGTGGGGCTTCCGCTCGGCTGGCGGCATTCCCATCGTCAACGTGCCGGGCTGTCCCGTGCAGCCGGACAACTTCATGGAGACCTTGACGTGGCTCCTCTACCAGGCGGCGGGGCTTGCGCCCATGATCCCGCTCGACGACCAGCTGCGGCCCACCTGGCTCTTCGGGAAGACCGTGCACGAGGGCTGTGATCGGGCCGGCTACTACGAGCAGGGCGACTTCGCGCTCGACTACAACTCGCCCAAGTGCCAGGTCAAGATCGGTTGCTGGGGGCCGGTAGTCAACTGCAACGTACCCAAGCGGGGGTGGATGGCGGGGATCGGGGGCTGCCCCAACGTCGGCGGCATCTGCATCGGCTGCACGATGCCCGGCTTTCCGGACAAGTTCATGCCGTTCATGGACGAGCCGCCCGGAGGAACCGTTTCCTCCGCATTTACCCAGGCTTACGGGGCCATGATCCGGCGCCTCCGCAGCATTACCAACAGGACGCTGAACAAAGAACCCAAGTGGCGCCACAACCGCGCGGAGCTCACCACCGGCTACAACCCGCGCTGGCCGCGATAGAAGGAGGAGCTGGCAAGTGGCTATAAGGGAAGAAGGCGGAGCTGGCAAGTGGCTATAAGGGAAGAGGTCCGGCCCGAGGCCCGGAACCTGGTGGAGATGTCGTGGGACCCGATCACGCGCATCGTCGGGAACCTGGGGATCTACACGAAGATAGACTTCGACAACCGCGAGGTGGTCGAGTGCAAGAGCACCTCCTCCATCTTCCGCGGCTACAGCGTGTTCATGAAGGGCAAGGACCCGCGCGACGCGCACTTCATCACCAGCCGCATCTGCGGCATCTGCGGCGACAACCACGCCGTCTGCTCGGTCTACGCCCAGAACATGGCCTACGGGATAGCGATGCCGCCGCTGGCGGAGTGGATCTACAACCTCGGCGAGGCCGCCGAGTTTATGTTCGACCACTGCATCTTCCAGGACAACCTGGTCTTCGTGGACTTCTGCGAGCAGATGGTCCGCGAGACCAACCCGAGCCTCCTGCGGCGCGCCGAGCAGACCGAGGCCCCGCACGCCGACATCCACGGCTACCGCACCATCGCGGATATCATGCGCTCCTTCAACCCGTTCACCGGGGAGACCTACCGCGAGGCGTTGCAGATGGCCCGCCTCACGCGCGAGATGTTCTGCCTGATGGAGGGCCGCCACGTCCACCCCTCGACGATCTACCCCGGCGGCACCGGCACGGTGGCGACGCCCCAGGTCTTCACGGACTACCTGACCCGTTTGATGCGCTTCATGGACTTCGTGAAGAAGATCGTTCCTATGAACGACGATGTCTTCGACTTCTTCTACGAGGCGCTGCCCGGCTACGAGGAGGTCGGGAGGCGGCGCGTCCTTCTCGGCTGCTGGGGCGCGTTCCAGAACCCGGACGTCGTGGACTACACTTACCGGAATATGGATCATTGGGGCGCGGCCATGTACGTCACGCCGGGCGTCGTCGTGGACGGCGAGCTGGTGACGACGAACCTGGTGGACATAAACCTCGGGATACGCATCCTGCTCGGGAACTCCTACTACGACGACT
>JADDKG010000061.1 GCA_020253895.1 Rubrobacter sp. | reverse complement strand
CTCGGTTTCAACAGGGATGCGGGGGTGGTGCTGGCGGCGGACCTGGGGGCCACCCACTGCAGGCTGGCGGTGGCCGATCTCGGGGGTAAGCCGCTGGTGGAGCTGCCGGCGGAGCTGGACATAGCGCAGGGCCCGGACGTGGTGCTCGGGTGGGTGCAGGACCGGTTCGAGGAGCTTCTGGAGGAGGCCGGCAGGAGCAGGGAGGAGGTCTGGGGCATAGGCGTGGGGGTTCCCGGCCCGGTGGATTTTGCACGCGGGCAGGCGGTGAGCCCGCCCATCATGCCCGGATGGGACCGGGTGCCCATCCCAGAGCGGTTCGCGGAGAGGTTCGGGGGGGCACCCGTGCTGGTGGACAACGACGTCAACATCATGGCGCTCGGGGAGCACCGGGTCAACTGGCCGGACGTGGAGCACCTGCTCTTCGTCAAGGTCGCGACCGGCATCGGCTGCGGCATCGTGGCGGGCGGCAGGATCCACCGCGGCGAGCGGGGGGCCGCCGGGGACATCGGGCACATCAGGATCAGCGGCCACGAGGAGACCGTCTGCAGGTGCGGCAACGTGGCCTGCGTCGAGGCCGTTGCGGGCGGATGGGCGCTGGCCAAGCAGCTCAGCGGGCTGGGGTATCCGGCAACGGGGAGCAGGGACGTCGTAGGACTCGTGCGGGCCGGCAACCCGGCGGCGGCCCGGCTGGTGAGGACCGCCGGGGAGCTCCTCGGGGAGGTGCTGGCCAGCCTGGTCAACTTCTTCAACCCGGCGGTGATCATCATCGGCGGGGACCTGGCGCACGCCCACGAGCAGCTGTTCGCCGGGATCCGCTCGGTCGTCTACCAGCGCTCGCTGCCGCTGGCCACCCGGCACCTGCAGATCGTCCCCTCCGAGCTCGACGACCGGGCCGGGATACACGGGGCGGCGGCGATGGTGGTAGAGCACGTGCTGCGTCCGGAGACGATCGAGGAGACGGCGCAGGAGATGATCCGGCGGAGGGCCAAAAGGCCGGCCGGCAGAAGCTGATAGCCCAAAAGAAGCGGGGAAAGGAGGAGTAAGCGGGTATGGGTTCTTCTTCCGGAGGGTGGGGGTATAGCAGGGTAGCGACCCTCGTTGCCGCCCTTGCGGCGGTGCTGCTCGTTGCGGCCTGCGGCGGGAGCTCGCAGGGATCAGGGGACGGGGCACCGTACACCATCGGGGTCTCAAACGGCTTCATCAGCAGCGAGTGGCGCACCCAGATGATCCAGGACCTCGAGCGGGTCAACAAGGAGTACATGGAGGAGGGCCTGACCGAGGAGCTCGTCATCGAGAGCGCCGACGTGGACGTGCAGGGCCAGATCCAGCAGATGAGGAACCTCATTAACCGGGGGGTGGACGCGATCATCGTCAACCCCAACTCGGTCACAGGGCTCAACCAGGTCATAAAGGAGGCCTCCGACGCCGGCATCGTCGTCATCTCCGTCGACCAGGAGATACCGGCCGAGGGGGCCATCAACGTGGTCATAGACCAGGGTGAGTGGGCCCGCCGGAGCGCCGAGTGGCTCGTGGAGCAGCTCGGCGGCGAGGGGAGGGTGGTGGTCATCAACGGCATAGCCGGCCACCCGGCCAACGAGGCCCGCTACGACGCCGTCAAGGAGGTCTTCGCGCAGAACCCCGGTATAGAGGTGGTCGCCGAGGCCAACGCCAACTGGGACCAGGCCACCGGCCAGCAGAAGATGTCCAACATAATCTCCTCGGGTACCGAGTTCGACGGCGTGTGGACCCAGGACGGCATGGCCCGCGGGGTGCTGCAGGCGATCATCGCCTCCGATCCGGAGGAGTTCCCGGTGGTCGTCGGGGAGGCCCGGCTCGGGTACATGCGGCTGTGGCACGAGCTGCGGCAGCAGGACCGGGACTTCTCGTCCTACGGCGTGATCAACCCGCCCGGAGTCGGGGCGAGCGGGCTGCGGGTGGCGGTGGAGATGCTGCAGGGCAAGGAGCTCAAGGAAGGCGTCCTCTCCGGGGAGGCCAACAACACCATCTACGTCCCCATCCCCGGGGTGGTGAACGACCAGAACTTCGACGAGTGGTACCAGAAGGTGAAGGATAAAGAGGGCGAGTACGTCCTCGACGGCATCATCAGCCGCGAGAAGGCCCAGAGCTACTTCAGGCAGTAGGGATGCCCGGCGAGGTCTCCCTCTCCGCCCGGAATCTCGCCAAGCGCTACGGCGGCGTGGTCGCGCTCGCCGACGCGAGCCTGGAGGTCTCCTCCGGGGAGGTGGTGGCCCTGATGGGGGCCAACGGCAGCGGGAAGAGCACGCTGGGCAAGATCATCACCGGAGCGGTCGTCCCCGACTCGGGGACGCTGCTCCTCGGCGGGGAGGAGGTGCGCTTCTCCTCCCCGCACGCCGCCCGCAAGGCGGGCATCGCCGCCGTCTACCAGGAGCTCAGCCTCATCCCGGACATGACGGTGGCCGAGAACATCTGGCTGGCCCACGAGCCCCTCTCCCGCGGGCTCGTGCGGCGGCGCGAGCGGCGGGAGAGGACGGCGCGGCTGCTGGAGCTCTTCCGGGGGGTGGTCGGGCCGCGCCTGGAGCCCGGGGCCCTCGTCTCCGGGCTCTCCCCCGGCGAGCGTCAGATCGTGGAGATCCTCAAGGCCCTGAGCGCCGGGCCGCGCATCATGATCCTGGACGAGGCCACCGCCAGCCTCGACGGGGAGCAGGTGGCCCGACTCTTCGAGCTGGTGCTGGGGTGGAAGGAGGAGGGGATGGCGGTGATCTTCGTCTCCCACCGGATGGAGGAGATCTTCCGGATCGCCGACCGGGCGGTGGTGCTCCGCAGCGGGAGGACCGTCGGCGAGGCCAGGCTGGAGAGTACTACCGAGGAGGAGCTCATCTCCCTGATGATCGAGGGCGGCATCGCCGAGCGCCACATCGAGCACCCCGCGGGCCCTCCCGGAGAGGAGCGCCCCCTTCTCTCCGCCGAGGAGCTTCGCGCCCCCGGGGTGCACGGGGTGAGCCTGGAGCTCGCAAGGGGGGAGATCCTGGGGCTCGGTGGCCTGCAGGGGCAGGGCCAGCCCGAGCTCCTGCGGGCCCTCTTCGGGGCTCTGCCGTACTCCGGCCGCATCCTCCTCGGCGGGAGGGAAGCCCGCCTCTCCCACCCCCGCCAGGCCATGCGCGAGGGGATAGCCTTCGTCCCCGGCGACCGGGGCAGGGAGGGGCTCCTGCAGGTGCGCTCCATCCTCGAGAACCTCATGCTCCCCTCCTGGCGGCGCTACGGGCGGCTGCTAAACGTAAAGCGTGCCCGCCGGGACGCCGAGAGGATCGCCGGCGAGCTGGGGATAGTCATGGGCTCGCTCGACGACCCGGTGAGCACCCTGAGCGGCGGCAACGCCCAGAAGGTCGTCCTCGGTAAGTGGCTGCTGCGCGGGCCGCAGATACTGCTGCTCGACGACCCGACCAAGGGCGTGGACGTGGGCGCCAAGGGAGAGCTCTACGCGATGCTCGGGGACCTCAGGAAGAAGGGGGTGTCCGTCCTGCTCTACAGCAGCGACGACGAGGAGCTTCTGGGGCTCTGCGACCGGGTCCTGGTGATGCGCGACGGGAGGGTACGCAAAGAGCTTAAGAGCCCCGAGCTCACGAGGTCCGCGCTGGTCTCGGCCAGCGTGGGCTCTGGGGGTGAGGGATGAGGGCGGCCCAGGCGCTCCCGCCGCGGGGCAGGCTGCGCGAGGTGGCGCTCCGCCAGTCCTACGCCTTCGCGCTCGTGCTGCTCCTGGCCGCGGCGGCCGCAAACTACGTCCTCCAGCCCAACTTCTTCAACCCCGCGGTCTTGGGCGGCAACCTCATGACCTACCTGCCGCTGCTGCTGCTGGCCGCGGGGCAGACCGTGGTGGTCATCGGCGGGGGCATAGACCTCTCCCTGGGTGCCATCCTGTCCCTGTCCAACGTCCTCATCGTGAGCACCCTCGGGGAGTCCCCCGACGCCTCCCGGATCCTGCTCGCCGTGGCCGCCGGGCTCCTGGGCGGGGTCCTCGCCGGGGCGGTCAACGGGGCGTGCGTGGCCTACCTGCGCTTCCAGCCCATCGTGACCACCTTCGCCACCAGCTTCGTCTTCTCCGGGCTCGCCCTCTACGTGATGCCCAGCCCGGGGGGCTCCGTCCCGCAGGGCCTGCTCTCCGCCTACCAGTCCGACCCGCTCGGCCTGCCGATGGTCTTCTGGGCGGCGGTGCTGGTGCTCCTCTTGTGGGGGCTGCTGCGCTCCACCCGCTACGGGGTCTACCTGTACGCCACCGGCGGGGACCAGCTCTCCGCCTTCGTCAGCGGGGTCCCGGTCTCCCCGGTCAAGCTGGCCTCCTACTGCATCGCCGGGCTCATGGCCGCGCTGGCCGGGCTGGCGATGACGCTCAGCACCTCCACGGGAGACCCCCTCATCGGCGAGCCGCTCATCCTGAGCTCCATCGTCGCGGTCGTCATCGGGGGCACGCGCCTCAGCGGGGGCCAGGGCGGGGTCTTCGGCACCATCCTGGGGGTCATCGTGCTGGGCCTCTTCCAGAGCATCGTCTCCTTCATGGGCGTCCCCAGCTGGTGGCAGACCCTGATCAACGGTCTCATCGTGGTGGTCGCCCTGGCCGGGCCGGGCCTGCTCGGCCTGCTGCGCGGGAGGCGGCCATGAAGCGCCCGCGGATAGACCCCGTCCTGATAGCCCTGCTGCTCGCCGTCGGGGTCTATGCGGTCACCGATCCGCCCATCAAGTGGCTCCAGCGGCGGGTCCCGCCGCTGAACCTGGGCGGGGTCTCCCTGG
>JADDKG010000060.1 GCA_020253895.1 Rubrobacter sp. | reverse complement strand
CTGAGAGAAGCGGGAAGCAAGAAGTCTGCGAGGTGTTGTGGAGTGGAGCGCAGAACCATAGTGGTGCTGGAAGGGGATCAGACGGGCCAGGAGCTTCTGGAGGAGGCGCTACGGGTTCTGGACCCGGGCGTAACCGGACTGGAGCTGGAGTTCCGGCGCTTTGACCTGTCGCTGGAGAACCGGCGGAGGACGAAGAACCGGGTGGTGCACGAGGCCGCCGCCGCGATGAAGGAGTGCGGGTACGGCATAAAGGCGGCCACCATCACCCCGGAGGGAGCCGGGGACGTGGGCTCGCCGAACGCCCTGCTGCGCAAAGACATAAACGGCACCGTCATCGTGCGTACCGGGCGGCGGATCCCCGGGGTCAATCCGCTGCCCGGGGTGCACGCACCGATCTCCGTGGTGCGGATGGCGGTGGACGACGCCTATGGAGCGAAAGAGTGGCGCGAGGGCGAGGGTCCCGACGAGGTGGCCTACCGGACGGAGAAGATCAGCCGCCGGGTATGCCGCGGGGTGGCGGAGTTCGCCTTTATCCACGCCCGCCGGATGCGGGCCAAGGTCTTCGGGGGGCCCAAGTGGACCGTCTCGCCGGTCTACGAGGGAATGTTCAAGGAGGAGATGGACCGGGCGGCGGAGAAGAACCCAGACATCCGCTACGAGCCCCAGCTCATAGACGCCACCTACGCCCTGCTACTCTCCACCTATGGCGAGCCGCTGGTTATCCCGACCCTCAACCGCGACGGCGACTGCCTCTCCGACATGGTCTTGCAGATGTTCGGCTCCATAGCCGGGGCGGAGTCGCTCCTGATCGCCCTGGACGAGGAGGAGAACCCGGAGACGGTGATGGCCGAGGCGCCCCACGGGACCGCTCCTTCGCTCCAGGGCAAGAACATCGCCAACCCGATGGCGATGATCCTGGCCGGGGCGGCGCTGCTTAGCTTCTTTGAGGACGAGCAGGCAAGCCGGGTCTCCCGGGCAATCTACGAGGCCACCTTCGAGACGGTGCTCGACGGCATCAAAACGGCGGATCTCGGGGGCTCGGCGACCACCACGGAGTTTACCGACGAGGTGATCCGGCACGTAAGGAACAAGCTCGAGGTGTGGAGCGCACTGGCGTGAGCGGCTACCTGGCACGCACCATACTGCTCTCGGCGGCGAGCGGGCTCAGGTCATCCTCCGCCCCGGCGTTTCTGGCCCGGGCCGCCTCCCGGGGAGACCTCTCGCTGCCGGAGAGCCCACCGCTGCAGACCCTCCGGAGCCCGCTCGCCGCAGCCCTGCTTGCCGCGGCCCTCGCCGGGGAGATGGTTGTGGACAAGCTCCCCTTCGTCCCGGACCGCATCAGCCCCCCGGCGCTCGCCGGGAGGATGGTCTCCGGGACGCTGGCGGGGAGCCTCCTCTTTCGCGAGGCCGGGCGCCGGGCTTGGGCCGGGGCGTTGCTCGGGGCTGCGGTGGCCGCTGCAAGCGCCCACGCGGGCTACCGCCTGCGCGGCCACGCCACCGGGCGGCTGGGCCTCCCGGACCTTCCGGTGGCCCTCGCGGAGGACGCCGCAGTCCTCGCCTGTGGCGCGGCGTTCCTGCGCCAGCGCGGCTAGAGGGACACGAACCGGTCCAGGACGCGCCGGACGGCGCCGAGGTACCCTCCCCCGAAGAAATACACGTGCACCAGGAGCGGGTAGAGGTTGTAGAGGTCGCGCCGGACCTCGAAGAAGCCCTCCCCTATCCCCCGGACCTCCGCGTACCGCTCGAAGAAGGGCTCTCCGAAGCTGTCGAACAGGGAGATAAACGCCAGCTCCACCTCGGGGTCGGCGTGGTAGATGGCCGGGTCGAGGAAGGCCGAGATCCTGTCTCCTTTGGCCAGCACGTTGGCGCTCCACACGTCCCCGTGGATGAGCCCCGGGGGCTGCGGTTCTCCGATGAGCTCCTCGAGAAGTTCCGCGAGCCGGCCCACCCTGCGCAGGACCTCCGCCGGGAGGCGCCCCGCCTCGTGGGCCACCCGCGCCGCGTAGAGCAGCCGGTGCTCGCGGAAGAACTCCACCCAGCTCTCCGTCCAGGGGTTCGGCTGGGGCAGGCTGCCGATGAGCGTGTCCCGCTCGTGCCCGTAGGCCGCAGCCCCGATGCCGTGGAGCTCCGCCAGCAGCTCGGCGGCGTGGCGCTCGGCCGCCGGGGAGAAGCGGCTCTCCCCCTCCACGAACTCCATCAGCAACAGCCTCTCCGAGCAGTGCAGCACCTCCGGCACCGGTAGGCTGCTCCTCTCGCGCAGGTAGCGTAGCATGTACGCCTCCCACTCCAGGTGGGAGGTACCCTCCCTATCCACCTTGGCCACCAGCGGGGTGCCGCCGGCCAGCTTCAGACGGTAGACCTCGCCGATGCAACCGCCGCCCAGCGGCCGGGCGGAGACGAGGCGCTCCCCCAGAGAGGCCTCGACACCCTCCGCCAGGAGCCTATCGGGCATGGCTCTTGAGGTGTCTCCGCCGGATCTCCTCCAGCAAGCCCTCCGCCGCCTCCTCCAGGAGGCCGGTGACGTGTTCGAAGCCCTCCGGGCCCCCGTAGTAGGGGTCGGGCACCTCCTTCTCCGGGGTGTCCGCGAAGTCCAGAAACGGCCTGACCTCCGCCCGCCCGTCCGGGCACAGCGAGGAGACCGCCCAGTAGTTCTCATCGTCCATAGTGAGGATGTAGTCGAAGGTGTGGCAGTCCTCCGGCGAGATCCGGCGCGCCCGCTGGCCGCCGATGTCCACCCCGCGCCGCAGGGCCGCCTCCTGCGCCCGCGGGTCCGGCGGCTCGCCTACGTGCCAGGAGCCGGTACCGGCTGAGTCCACGAGGATCTCCCCCTCCAGCCCCTCGCGCCGGACCAGCGCCTCGAAGATCCCCTGGGCGATCGGGGAGCGGCAGATGTTCCCCATGCAGACGAACAGGACGCGTACCAAGCGCACCTCCCGGGTCGTACGGACCTCCAGAGCCGGAGATTTTCGCCCGGGAGGCCGCCGGGATCAAGGACTGGGGAGCAGCCGGTCCACGAGCACACGCAGCACGTGGTAGACGGAGGCCTGGACCTCCTGGATGCGCGGGATGTAGTCCGAGCGGACGACCACCGCGAGGTCCGCCCGCCGCTCGCTCACCACCCTCCCCCCGTCGTAGCCGACGATACCCACGGTGAGGAGGCCGCGCTTTCGCGCCTCGTCCAGCGCGGAGAGGATGTTCGGCGAGCCACCGCTGGTGGAGATGCCCACCGCCACGTCCTCCGGCCGGGCGTGGGCGATGAGCTGGCGGGCGAAGACCGCCTCCCGGCCGATGTCGTTGGCGATGGCGGTGATGTTTGCGCTCTCGGCGGAGAGCGAGATGGCCCGGATGGGTCTCAGGCCCTCCGGAGGGGTCAGACAGTCTGCGACCAGATCGTTGGCGTCGGTGGCCGAACCGCCGTTGCCGAAGGTGAGGATCCTGCCGCCCCGCTCCAGCCTCCCGGCGATGGCCGCGGCGACCTCCGCCACAGCTCCGGCCTCGGTCTCCGCGGCGACCGCCCGCATCTGGTTGACCTCCTCCAGCTTCTGGAGCATGGAGCCCTGGACCTCCTCCACGACCTTCTCCATCCGCTGCTGCTCCCGCCCGAGCATCGGGTATAGGAAAGACGACGCCCCGACGTCGTGGCCCTGCTCCCGGTGCTCGAAGTACACGTGCACCGTCTCCCACAGCACGTGGTAGAGGTGCTCGAAGACCTCCTGGCACACGAACGGGTCATCGTCGGGGAGATCGAAGGAGTAATCTCCCTCCTCCCCCGCCAGCGCGAAGGTGAGCGCGCCCCGCTCCCTGGCTACCGCCAGCGCCCGCTCCACAGCCGCATCCCTCCCGGGGAAGGCGAAGCCCATCACCATGTCGTGCTCCTGCAGGACAACCGACAACCGCGCTTCGAACTCCGGGCCGAGGTCCAGCGCCGGAAGGGCCCGCTTGCCCACGATCACCGGGTGTACGAACTCGACCGAGACGTGCTGGGCGTCGGTCGCCGCCGACCCGTTCCCGAAGGCGAGCAGCCGCCCGCCGGCGAGAAACCGCTTCGACATCTCGTGGCAGGCTTCTGCCAACCGGGGAGCCTCCCTCCGGAAAAATCCCTCGAAGATGCCGTTGCGCCGGAGCAGCGCCTCGCGGGCGTGCGCGGCGAGGCTTGCGGCATCTACCTGCTGCATCGCTCAAGACCTCCCGTCATCTGGCCCACCTGCCCGGAAGCCAGCGGCATCAGCAGCCCCTGGCAAGCGTATCACCGACGAGCATGCCGACACCGCCAGAATCGAAAGACTCGCCCCACAGCTCATTCGACCGCCAAAGGTGGTCCGGTCACCTCCATCCCGTGCGAACCGAATAGCTCTTTGAGTTCCTTGAGATCCGGGCTCTCACCCACCTTCGCCAACTCGTCGAAGAACCTTTCCATCGCACCGGCGGGACGGAAGGCGATGAGCAGACGCCCCGTCCCTTCTCCGACGTGAGCCCAGACGTGAGGCACCTTCCGCGGCGCGAGGATAGAGTCTCCCGGCCCCAGCTCGTACCGCTCGCCGCCAATTTCGACGATGTAAGTGCCCTCGATAACGTAGAACCACTCCTCCTGTGAGCGGTTAGCTCGCGGCGGGCCGCTTCTGAAAGTATTAATATTCTCTATTATTAACACATTATCGTCGGTATCCGAGGCCGGGACCTTGCAGGTGATGGACATACCGCCGAGCACCCTGCGAGGAGCCCCGTAGCGATCACTTCCGGCAGGGACGAATACACCCGCACCGAGGGCCTGGTCTGAAGTCTCCTTCACGAGATCTCACCCCTCAACATATCCTTGGTAGCGGGTCGCCGACGAGCATGTCTATCATGCGGGTGCCGCCAAAACCCGTGTGCATGACGACCATGCGGGCGGGCTCTTCCCGGATCTCGCCTATTATCTCCGCCTCCTCCCCGCCCTCGACAGACCGCAGGGCCTCTAAGGCGCCGTCGGCAGCCTCGGAGCCTACCACGGCGAGCAGCTTTCCCTCGTTGGCGACGTAGAGGGGGTCTATGCCCAAGATCTCGCACGCCCCATGCACGACTTCCCGGATGGGTAGATTGTCTTCCCAGAGTACGACGCCAAGCCCGCAGTCGCGGGCGAGCTCGTTGAGGACGGTCCCAACGCCTCCGCGCGTGGGGTCGCGCATGAAGCGCAGCGCGGGGCCGGTGGCGCTTTTCAGCGCCTCGACGAGCGGGGTCAAGGGCCGGGTGTCCGAGAGGATGTCCGCCTCCAGCTCCAGGTCGCCGCGGGCGATGAGGATGGCCGTCCCGTGGTCGCCCAGAGTCCCGGAGCAGAGGATCTTATCTCCCGGCCGTACGGAGGCCGCTGACAGCTCCAGTTCCGGGTCGGCCACGCCCACCCCCGTGGTGGTTATGTACATCCCGTCGGCCTTGCCCCGCTCGACGACCTTGGTGTCCCCGGCGGCTATCGCCACCCCCGCCCGTCCGGCGGCGGCCGCCATCGCCTCGACCTCGTGCCGGAGCACCTCCGTCTGCAGCCCCTCCTCCACGATGAGCGCCGCCGAGAGCGCGAGCGGCGTGGCCCCCGAGACGGCGAGGTCGTTGACCGTCCCGTTGACCGCCAGCTCCCCGATGGACCCGCCGGGGAAGACCAGCGGGCGCACCACGAAAGAGTCGGTGGTGAGGGCGAGCCGGGCGTCCCCGAACGGAATGATCGCCGCGTCGGAGAGTGGGGCGAGGGACGGGTTCTCGAGAGCGGGCAACAGAAGTCCTTCGATGAGCTTGTGGGTGGCCTTGCCGCCAGCCCCGTGGCTCATGTCTATCCGCGGGGCGTCGAAGCGGAGGCGGGGCCGGGTGCGCTGGCCGCTCACCGCCGCGCTCCCACCCGCTCCTCGGTCTTCCGGCCGAAGTTGTAGTAGGCGGCGCAGGCCCCTTCGGAGGAGACCATCAGCGCCCCCAGCGGGTGCTCCGGGGTGCACGCCGTCCCGAAGACCCGGCACTGGTGCGGCTTGAGGACGCCTTTTAGGACCTCCCCGCACTGGCAGGCCTTCGGGTCGGCGACCCGCACGCCCGGCGTGTCGTAGCGAATCTCGGCGTCGAAGTAGGAGTAGGCTTCGGAGATCTTGAGCGCCGACTGGGCGATAAACCCGAG
>JADDKG010000006.1 GCA_020253895.1 Rubrobacter sp. | reverse complement strand
TAGGGATCCTCGAGCACCGCCTCCATCCGGTCCTGGTCGGTGACGAAGTACGGCGAGAGGTAGCCCTTGTCGAACTGCATCCCCTCGGTGAACTCGAGGTCGATGCCGAGGGTCTGCCCCTCCTCGACGTTGACCACGCCGTCCTTGCCGACCTTGTCGATGGCCTCGGCGATTACGTTACCGACCTCCTCGCTGCGCGCGGAGATCGCACCCACCCGGGCGATCTCGTCCTTGCCCGAGATCTCCTTGGCCTGCTCCCGGATCGCCTCGACCGCCTTCTCAACGGCCTTCTCTATCCCGCTGCGCAGGATGACCGGGTTGGCCCCCGCCGCGACGTTCTTGAGACCCTCGCGGACGATGACCTGAGCAAGCACCGTGGCCGTGGTGGTGCCATCGCCGGCCACGTCGTTGGTCTTGGTCGCAACCTCCTTCAGAAGCTGCGCCCCCTGGTTCTCGAAGATGTCCTCGAGCTCAATCTCCCGCGCGATCGTCACCCCATCGTTGGTGATCGTCGGCGAGCCGAACTTCTTGTCAAGCACCACGTACTGGCCCTTGGGGCCGAGCGTGACCTTGACCGCGTCGGCAAGCTTGTTTACACCCCTCTCCAGTGCCTGCCGAGCCTCGGTGTCGAACTTTAGCTCTTTGTGCGCCACCTCTTCACACCTCCTCTGCTAAACTGACCCTACCCTGCGCCTTACGGAATTTTGGCACTCTCACTTTAAGAGTGCCAACACGAAGTATAGTAGCACGGAGGCCATAATTCAATCGTGTCTGGTGCAAGAATATTCCGCCCGGAGAGGATACCGAGCCTTAGCCGCATCCCGAAGGAGCTTCTGCGCCGGAACAGATATTGCGAGCGGTGCGGCAGGGAGACGGAGCACATCGTCTACCGGGTGCCGAAGCGGGTGCTGTTTCTCTACATCAAGGAGCACGCGGAGAGCCTGCAGGAGAGCTGCGCCGTCTGCGCCCGCAGCTCGGTGATTACCGGCCGGGACCGGGAGGAGCTTCTGGCGGAGCTTGGGGCCCGGAGCCGCCCGGGGGGGCGGCGGTAGCCTCTCCCTCGGGGGCGGCAGCGGTCTCCTCGCGGAAGGTGGCCTCAGGAGTGGTGGTGTCTTCTTCCTCCCGCGAGGTGCGTTCCCCGGTCGCCTCCGCAGCCGTGGTCTTCTCCTCCGTGACCCCACCTTCTTTCCGGGGCTTCTTCTCCGGCTCCTTCCCGGTTCTTTCCTCAGGGGGTTCCGTGTTCCGATCCTGGGCCTCCGGGTTCTCCCGGCACGGCCGGTGCCCGCGGCAGGGCCGCTCTACCGGGGGCGTTTCTCTGGAGGTCTCTTCGGGGGCGGCGAGTTCGCCGGTCCTCTCCGGCTGCGCGCCGTGCCGGTCGGGGGAGGGAGCGGGGATCAGGGCCAGCACCCACTCCCGGATCTCCTCCGCCGAGGGCAGGGAGGGAAGAGGCGGCCGCGGGCGGGCGGTGGTCTCCTGCGGCGGAGAGGGCCGCGGCCTTTCCTCCGGCTCCGGGGGAGGATGGGGCGCAGCCTGCGGGCGCGGTCTGGGCTCTCTCCGGGGAGGGGGAGCCTCCTCCACGACGGGCGCCCGCTCGGCGGGGCCTCCGGGCCTGCGGACCACAGGGCTTGGGTGCGGGCTCGAGGAGCCGGTGTCCAGGTCCGGCCGCTCGCCGGGGGAGTCCGGGTACAGCCAGCTCGTGCCGCCCACCGAGGGCACCGGCGGGCCCTCCTGCGGCGCCACGCAGTAGCGGGCGCCGGAGCCAGCCGAGATGGAGCCGCCGTGCGTCCTTACCCACTCGAGCAGCGGGAAGGGGTTCATCGCGCCGGAGGCGAGCTGCGAGCGACCGCCGCCACCGTCGTACCAGCCCAGGTGGAGGTGGGGCGGAAAGCGCCCCCGGGTGCCCTCCGGGCCCTCCCCGGTGTCGCCGGCGAAGCCCACCACCTCTCCGGGGCGCACCCGGTCACCTATCTTCAGCGGGCTCCGCTCCCGGAGGTGGGCGTAGTAGAAGAGGTCGCCCTTTCGGACGGGACCTATGGAGTATGCGGCCCGGATCATCACCGCGTACCCGCCCAGGGTGTTCCAGCCGTTGGCGTTGGAGCCGGCGACCGGCACGACCGTGCCGGCGGTCATGGCGTAGAGCGGGGTTCCCCCCGGCACCATCAGGTCCGTCCCCTCGTGCCCCCCCTGAGGCCGGGGGGCGCCCCAGGTGTCCTCGTAGGAGGCGAAATGCTCCTTTGGGACCGGGAAGACGATCCTCGCCCCTTCCGGAGCCCGGCCCACGCTCCGGCACACCCGGTCCGGGGGGTCTTGGGGCGCCTCGCGGGCCGGACGGGCGGGGGAGGCGGGCGGAGGGTCCCGGCGGACCGGCCGGTAGAACACCGGAGGGCTGGTGCGACGGCTTACGCCGGCGTAGACGGGCTCTGCGGCTTTCCGGGGCGCAGCGTGAGGCGCATGGTGCGAACCCTCGTGGTGCAGGTGATGGCGAGGGAGGTCCGGCTCCGGAGCGGCGGGCCTCGCGGCGGAGCCTTCGGCGCTCCAGACCAGCGGCCCGGAAGCGCGGGGCTCCTCAGGGGAGGCGCCCAGCTTCACCAGCGCGGTGAGCGCCGCCAGCACCACCAGAAGATAAGCCAGCCTGGACCAGCCGAACCCGGGCAAACCCTCCGTCCCCCTGCGAGCCTGCGACCGACGCGGTGTACTCTCACACAGGCGGCCGCCCGCCGTCAAGGACGGGGCGGGGCTTCAGACGCTGCGGGCGTTTAGCGAGAGGTAATCCGGCCAGGAGATCTTGGGCGTGTGGGCGGCGGCCGCCCCGATCATGGCGGCGTTGTCCGTGCAGAGCCTGGGGTGCGGGATGACGAGCTTGAGGCCGCGGGCGGCGCACTCGCCGCGCAGCCTCCGGCGCAGCCTCCCGTTGGCCGCCACCCCTCCCGCGACCACCACGGCCTCCGCGCGGCGGAGCTCGGCGGCCCGCAGCAGCTTGCGGGCGAGCGCCTCCACCACCGCGGCCTCGTAGCTGGCCGCAAGGTGCGGGAGCTCCTCCCGCACCCGCTCGGGGCCGAGCTCCCGGATCCTGTAGAGTAGGCTGGTCTTCAGGCCGGAAAAGGAGAAGTCCAGGTTGTCCCTCTCCTTGAGGGCCACGGGGAAGTCGTAGCGCTCCGGGTCACCTCCCTCGGCCGCCCGGGAGATGGCGGGACCGCCCGGGAAGCCGAGCCCGAGCATCCTCGCTCCCTTGTCCAGCGCCTCACCGGCGGCGTCGTCGAGGGTCTCGCCGAGGAGGGTCATCGAGCGGTCCTCCCCCACCGCGTAGAGAGCGGTGTGCCCCCCCGAGGCGACCAGGGCCACGAACGGCGGCTCCAGCTTCGGGTCCTCCAGGTAGGCGGCGGCCACGTGCCCCTCCAGGTGGTTCACCGGCACCAGTGGAAGCCGCCGGGCGTAGGCCAGCCCCTTCGCAGCAGCCACCCCGACGAGGAGCGCCCCGATGAGCCCGGGCCGGACGGTGACCGCCACCCGGTCCACATCGGGCAGAGAGACGCCCGCGTCCGAGAGGGCCTTGTGGATCACACCGTCCATCCGCTCGAGGTGGGCCCTGGAGGCCACCTCGGGCACCACGCCGCCGTAGCGGGAGTGCTCGGTCTGGGTATGGACGGCGTTCGAGAGGGCCCGCCTGCCGTCCGGCTCCACCACGGCCGCGCAGGTATCGTCGCAGGAGGTCTCTATGGCGAGGATCATACGCCCGGTTTTATAGCACGGCGCCGGGCGGCGGGTATACTCGGTGGGCGATGCGGATCTTCTCGCTGCTCTTCGCTTTTATAGCCCTGGTGGTTCTGGCGCAGCTCGTGCTCTACGTGGTGCGCGGGCCGGTGGACCCGCTCTTCGTCGTGGTGCTCGCCGCCGGCTTTCTGGCCTGCGTGGCACCCGCGCTCTACCTGCTCAAGCCCTTCGAGAGCCGGGAGGCGCTCAGGCGCCGGCGGGAGGAGAGGCGGCGGCGCCGGGAAGGTCGAGGGTCATGAGCAGGGCGTCCTCGTCGCCGTAGTAGCGGGGGCGGCGCCCGGTGCTGCGGAAGCCGAGCGAGGCGTAGAAGGCGCGGGCCGCGGCGTTGCTGGGCCGGACCTCGAGCATCACCCGCCGGATCCCGCTCTCCTCCGAGATCGCCGCTTGCAGCAGGGCCCGTCCGTAGCCCCGACGGCGGATCCGGGGATGGACCGCGAGGGTGGTCACGTGCAGCTCGTCGGCGGCCCGCCGGGCCCCGATCTGGCCGCGCACCCGGCCCTCCTCCTCCAGCACCAGGTACAGCCCGAAGGGGCTCTTCAGCTCCTGCCGCCAGACCCCCTCGCTCCAGGGGGTGGGGAGGCTCAGGGCGTCTATCTCCATCACCGCGGGGAGGTCCTCTGGGCGCATCCGGCGGATCCTCACGGGCGGCTCCAGGGGTTCAGGTCCCGCCGGACCTCGGCGTCCGGCTCGCGGACGTAGATGGGGACCACCTCCTCGGGCGGTACGGGCTCGAGGGAGGAGGAGAGGATGTGCCCCACGGCGGAGACCCGGTGCAGGGGCGATCCATCGGGCGGTATGTGCCCCAGCCCGGAGAGCTCCTCCCGGTAGCGCACCGCGCCGTCGCCGACGACGAGCGGGGAGCCTTCGGACCGCAGCTTGCCCGGCCTGGTGCAGACGATCCCTCCGGAGGGCCCCTCCGGGGTGAAGGGCTGGGCGAAGACCTCTCCCCGCCTGGCGTCCAGCACCGCCAGCACCTCGCCGCTCACGGTGAGCGCCGGGGCGGCGAGGGCGACCAGCGTCGGGTTGGCGCACAGGGGTATGCCGCTCCCCAGGGAGAGGGAGCGGGCGGTCGCCGCCGCGATCCGGATGCCGGTGAAGGTCCCCGGCCCCACCCCGACGACGATCCCCTCCACCGAGCCAAGATCCTCCCCGGCCAGCCCGAGCGCCGCGTGGACCGCCGGCAGCAGCCCCTCCGAGGCTCCACGACCGTCGAGCGAGATCTCGGCGAGCACCCGGCGCTCCCCACCCGCCACCCGGGCCAGGGCCACGCTCACCACGCCGGTCGAGGCGTCCAGGGCCAGTATCAGCATCCCATCCGCTCCGCGACGGGTCCCTCGATCCTCACCCGGCGGGTCCGTGGCGACTCGTGCTCGAGGCGGATCACGGTGGGGTTCTCCAGGATGCCCAGCGCGGGGTCCGCCCACTCGATAAAGGTCACCGCGTCCGGAGCGAGGTAGTCCTCCAGGGAGAGCGCGTCCCAGTCGCCGATC
>JADDKG010000059.1 GCA_020253895.1 Rubrobacter sp. | reverse complement strand
GGTCGCGGTGCGGGCCATCCGGGATGCCGGCATACCCTTCCCCGGCCGTCTCGTCCTGTGCCACCCGGTGGACGAGGAGGGGATGATGTCCGGCATCAAAGCCTTTATCCGCCGGGGGCACGCGGAGGGGGTGGACGCGGCGCGGGCGGTGGCGGCGCTGCGGGCCGCGGTGCCCGGGGATGCGGTCGTGGCCAACGACGCGGGGAACTTCTCGCTCTTCTTGCACCGCCACTGGTCCTATGACCACCCGCGCACCCAGCTCGCTCCGGCCAACGGGGCCATGGGCTACGGGGTCCCGGCCGCGGTGGCGGCGAAGCTCGCCGATCCCGGAAGATGCGTCGTGGCCGTCTGCGGAGACGGGGGCTTTCTCATGAGCGGGCAGGAGCTCGAGACGGCGGTGCGCTACGGGCTGCCCGTCCTCGTGGTGGTCCTGCGCAACGGGCTGCACGGCACGATAGCCATGCACCAGCTGAGGAGCCTGGGGCGCATGGCGGGGGTGGAGATAGGGGGTGTGGACCTGGCGGCCTACGCCCGCAGCCTGGGGGCGCGGGGGTACACGGTCGGGGAGGAGGGGGAGCTGGAGCCGGTCCTGCGGGAGGCGCTTGCGTCGGGGGAGGCGGCGCTGGTGGACGTGATGACGGACCCGGAGATCATCACCCCCGAGTCGCGGCTGCAGGATCTCCGGCGCGCTTGAACGGCGCATCGGCAGGCTGCTAAGCTCCCGCCGGGATCCGTGTGTTTTACCCAGGGAGGGAGGTAACATCCTTGGACGGGGCGGTGGACGGCGCTGCTGTGGGGCGGCGGGCGCTCGCGAAGGCGGCCCTGCGGCTCATCCCCTTCATGTTCTTGCTGTACATCGTGGCGTTCCTCGACCGGGTCAACGTGGGCTACGCCGCGCTGCAGATGAACGAGGATCTGGGCTTCTCCGACGCCGTCTACGGGCTCGGGGCGGGCATCTTTTTTATCGGGTATCTGCTCTTTGAGGTGCCGAGCAACCTTATCCTCGAGAGGGTGGGGGCCAGGGTCTGGATCGCGAGGATCATGATCACCTGGGGGATCATCTCCTCGGCGATGTTCCTGGTGCAGGGGCCGGTGAGCTTCTACGTCCTGCGGTTTCTGCTCGGGGTGGCCGAGGCCGGCTTCTTTCCCGGCATGATCCTCTACCTGACCTACTGGTTCCCGGCGCGGGAGAGGGCCAAGATGGTGGCCCTCTTTATGACCGCCGTCGCCATCGCCGGGGTGATCGGGGGGCCTCTCTCCGGGTGGTTGCTGACCTTCGACGGGGTCTTCGGGCTTGAAGGGTGGCAGTTTCTGTTCCTGGCCGAGGGGATACCGGCGATCCTGCTCGGCTTCGTGGTGCTGGCCTACCTCCCCGACCGGCCCGCCCAGGCCCGGTGGCTGGAGCCCGAGGAGCGGCGCTGGCTGGAGGAGACGCTGGAGCGGGAGAACGAGATCAAACGCACCCACGGCCAGCACACGCTCCGCCAGGCGGTGACCAACGGCCGGGTCTGGCTGCTCTCTCTGGTGTACTTCGGGATAGTCACCAGCCTCTACGGCATCTCCTTCTGGCTGCCGACGATCATCGAGGAGTTCTCGGGGCTGGAGGAGTTCCTGGTGGGGCTTCTCTCGGCCATCCCTTACCTGGCCGCTGCGGTGGGGATGGTGGTCTTCGCCTGGCACTCGGACCGGGTGGGGGAGCGCCGCTGGCACCTCGCCGTCCCGGCCGCGCTGGCGGCGCTGGGGATGGCGCTCACCGGCCCGGCCGGTGGCTCTGCGGTGCTGCAGATGGCGGTGCTGACGCTGGCCGCGCTCGGGATCTACAGCTGCCTGGGCACCTTCTGGACGCTGCCGGCGGCCTTTCTCTCCGGGACGGCCGCGGCGGCGGGGATAGCCCTCATCAACTCGGTGGGGAACCTCGGGGGCTTCGTCGGCCCCTACGTGGTCGGCTACATCCGGGATCTGGCTGGCGCGAACTACGGGGCGATGCTGTTCTTGGCGGCCATGGTCCTGCTGTCCGGGCTGCTGGTCCTGCTGGTGCGCCACGACCGGTCGCTGGAAGAGGTGGAGGAGGCGACGGCGGCGGGCCCGGCCGCGTGAAGGGCTTGCTGGAGGAGATGCCCTCAGTTGGGCGGGTGGCGCTCGGGAGGTTCCGCCGCCGGTGGGTCATCCGCCCCGGGCCCGGCGGCGGGCGCCTTCTTCCCCTCTCTCCGGGGAGATCCCGCCGGAGCTTGCGCGGGGTTCTGCCCCCCTGCTAACCTTTCGCTGTCGTATCAGGGGTGGAGTTTTCGGGAGGGTGTATCGGGTTGAGCATCGCCGGACGCCGGCCCGCCGGGGAGCTCGAGGGGTTGCTTGAGGCCGTGCTGCGCCGGATAGACCGCGGGGAGCTGGTCCGGCTGGCCCGGGAGCTGGTGCGGATCCCGAGCGTCTACCGTCCCGGGGATCCTGCCTCCGGCGAGGGCGGGGTGGCGGCGTTTCTCGCCGGGTATCTGGAGGAGGCCGGGTTCGAGGTCCGTGCCGAGGAGGTCTCCCCGGGCCGCCCGAACGTCTGGGCGGTGTGGGAGGGTCCGCTGCCCGGCCCCACGCTGCTCTTCGAGGCCCACACCGACGTGGTCACCGAGGGCCGGGCGGAGGACTGGGAGCACCCGCCCTTCGGGGCGGAGGTGGAGGATGGCAGGCTCTACGGGCGGGGCGCCTGCGACACGAAGGGGAACCTGGCCGCCGCGGTGGTCGCGGTGCGGGCCATCCGGGATGCCGGCATACCCTTCCCCGGCCGTCTCGTCCTGTGCCACCCGGTGGACGAGGAGGGGATGATGTCCGGCATCAAAGCCTTTATCCGCCGGGGGCACGCGGAGGGGGTGGACGCGGC
>JADDKG010000058.1 GCA_020253895.1 Rubrobacter sp. | reverse complement strand
GCTCGACGCTGGGCTCGGTGAACTGGAAGTAGCTGGGGCGCAGCCGGACCTTTACCGCATCCCCAAAGACCCGCCGGGCCATGGCGCTCAGCGTTCCCTTGAGGTGCGCCAGGGTGAGCCCGCGATCCACGGCGAGGCCCTCTATCTGGTTGAACATCGGCGTGTGGGTCGGGTCGGAGTCGCGCCGGTAGACCCGCCCGGGGACGACCACGTAGACGGGGGGCTCCTGGGCGAGCATGGTTCGGATCTGCACCGGCGAGGTGTGGGTTCTCAGCACCAGCCCCTCGTCCAGGAAGAAGGTGGCCTGCATCAGGCGCGCCGGATGGCCGGGGGGGATGTTGAGCGCGGTGAAGTTGTAGTAGTCGGTCTCGACCTCCGGCCCTTCGGCCACCCGGTAGCCGAGCCCGACGAAGAAGTCCACGACCTCCTCGATGATCCGCTGGGTGGGGTGCAGGCTCCCTTTGGGAAAGGGATACCCGGGGAGGGTGACGTCGACCGACTCCTCCCTCAGCCGCCGGGCCCGTTCGGCGGCCGCGAGCCGCCGGGCCTTCTCCTGGAGGGCCTCCTGTATCCGGCGGGAGGCCTCGTTGGCCTCCCGGCCCACCTCCCTGCGCTCCTCGGGTGGCAGCCGCCCGATGCTCTTTTTTATCTCGGTGAGACTGGCGGACCTGCCGAGATACCTCACCCGCACATCCTCCAGGGCGGCTGTGGAGTCCGCCGCGGCCACGGCGGCGAGGGCCTCATCCCTGAGCTGCTCTATACGGTCCGTGAGGGCGGCCATGGGCCGATTATGGTAGCACACGGCGGTATGCCTCGTAGAGCAGGATGGAGGCGGCGACCGCGGCGTTGAGCGAGGGCGCGAGCGAGGGGATGCTGACCTCGAGCCCGCAGGAGCGGATGACCTCCGGGGAGAGCCCGGCCCCCTCGGAGCCAACCGCAATCACCAGCGGCCCGCCGGGCATACTCCCGGGAGGCTCTCCTCCCCGCGCGACGGCGGCAACGAGCCCGAAGCCCTCCCGCCGGGCGAGCCCGAGGAAGGCCGGGGGATCTAGGTCCCGCGCCACCGGCACGTGGAAGAGCGAGCCCATCGTGGAGCGGACCGTCTTGGGGTTGTAGAGGTCGGCGCAACCCCGCGAGAGCCCGACCCCCGCCCCGAAGGCGTGGGCCGAGCGGATGACGGTCCCCACGTTGCCCGGGTCCTGCACCCCCTCCAGGAGCACCACGGTGCGAACCGCGGCGAGCAGCTCCCCCGCCGGGACGTCCACGAACGGGAAGACCCCGACCGGTCCGGCCGGGGTCTTGAGGGTCGATACGCGCCGTATCTGCTCCGGTTCTGAGAACACCTGCACCGGCGGTACGGTAGCCTCGGCCAGGAGGCGCTCCCCCTCGGCCAGAAACAGGCGCTCTGCCTCCCGGTGCTTCTTGTGATGCAGCCGCCTCGCCCGGCGGGGCGAGATCACAGAGCCGCCCGGGCTGCTAGCCCGCCTCTCCGAGCTTGATCCGGCGCTCCACCGGGCGGCCCTCCAGCGCGTTCTTCACCTGGGCGGCCAGCGCGCCGAAGGCCTCCGGCTCGGAGACGGCGAGGTCGGCGAGGACCTTGCGGTCGAGATCCAAGCCCGCCAGGCGCAGCCCGTGGATAAAGCGGGAGTAGGAGAGACCGTGCTGCCGGGCGGCGGCGTTGATCCGCTGGATCCAGAGCGCCCGGAAGTCCCGCTTCTTCTGCTTGCGCCCGACGTAGGCGTAGACGCCGCTCTTCCAGACCTGCTCCTTGGCCCGCTTGTAGGAGGTGTGCTTGGTCCCCCAGTAGCCCCGCGCCTCCTTGAGGAGCTTGCGACGCTTCTTGCGGGCGTGGATGCTGCGCGACGCCCGGGCCACCTACCTCACCCCCAGCAGACGCTTTATACGCTTCTCGTCGGCTGGACTCACGAAGGTCTCGGTGTTCAGCCGCCGCTTGCGCTTGCTGGTCTTCTTCTCCAGGATGTGGTTGTGCCCCGCCCGCCGGCGCTTGAGCTTGCCGTTCTTCATCACCTCGAAGCGCCCGGCAGCCCCCTTGTGGGTCTTCATCTTCGGCATCTTCCTGCTCCTTCCCGTTTCTTGCCCGTCTTGTTCTACTGGAGGCTCGCGGCACGGGAGCGAAGCCGCTTCGCCTCCGCCTTCTCGAGGCCCGAAAGGGCCGGTCGGCTATTGTACCAGAGAGAGGTGCGTTCTCTTAACGGCGGCCGGCCTTCTCCTTTCCGCGAGAGGACTTGGGCTCCTGCGCGCCCTTGGTCACGTCCTTGCGGGGAGCTAGCACCATCACCATGTTGCGCCCGTCGAGCTTTGGCTGGTTCTCGATGCGGCCGAGGTCGGAGAGGTCGTCGGCCAGCCGCCTCAGAAGCCGCTCGCCGAGCTCGGGGTGCTGGACCTCGCGTCCCCGGAACATGATGGTCACCTTCACCTTGTCGCCCCCGCGCAGAAAGCGCTCCACGTGGCCCTTCTTGGTCTCGAAGTCGTGGTCCCCGATCTTGGGTCGGAGCTTTATCTCCCGGACGTTGATGCTGACCTGCTTCTTGCGGGCGGCCTTTCTGGCCTGCTCTTTCTGGTACTTGTACTTCCCGTAGTCCATCAGGCGGACAACGGGCGGGTTGGCGTTGGGGGCGACCTCTACGAGGTCGAGGTCCTGCCTCTCGGCGATGTCCATCGCCTCGCGGATGTGCTTTATACCCAGCTGCTCGCCACTGGCCGATATGAGGCGCACCTGCCGCGCCCTTATCTGACCGTTGATCCTCGGCTCGTCCTCAAAAGCTACTGTGCACCACTCCTCTCGGTACGTAGAACTACAACCGCCCGCGCGGGATGACTCTGCTTCCGTCCCGGGGTTTGCCGGGACCTCGAGAACCGTTACGGGCTTACAACTCCGCTTGCAATTATACTGTGGGGGCGTCGCTCCTGTCCACGCGGCCTCAGCGGCGGGCCGCGACCTCCTCGCGCACCCGCTGCAGAAACTCCTGCAGGGGCATCTCGGCCTGCCGCTTGCCCTCGCCGCGGCGCCGGACGTTGACCGTCCCGGACTCCTCCTCCCGGTCGCCCACGATGAGCAGGTAGGGGACCTTCTGCCGGGCGTTCTCCCGGATCTTCTTCTGCATGCTGTTGGGGGAGTCGTCGACCTCCACCCGCAGCCCCCCTTCGCGGAGCCGCCCGCACACCCGCCGGGCGTACCCCAGATGCCGGTCGGCGACGGGGATGACCACCGCCTGCACCGGAGAGAGCCAGGTGGGGAAGGCGCCGGCGTAGTGCTCGATGAGCACCGCCATAAAGCGCTCGGTGGTCCCGGTGACGGCCCGGTGCAGCAGCACCGGGGTGTGCCGCTCGCCGTCCTCCCCCACGTACTCGCACCCGAGCCTGCCGGGCTGGATGAAGTCCACCTGGATGGTGGAGAGCTGCCACTCGCGCCCCAGCACGTCCCTGGCCATGAAGTCCGCCTTGGGGCCGTAGAAGGCGGCCTCGCCGGGCGCCGGGTCGTAGTCTATCCCCGCCGCGTCCAGCGCCGCCCGCAGCGCCTTCTCCGCCCGTTCCCACTTCTCCTCGTCGGCGATGTACTTGCCCCCTTGGGGGTCGCGCAGCGAGAGGCGGACCCGGTAGTCGGTGAAGCCGTAGGTGTCGAGCACCTCGCGGATTATGGCCAGCGCCCGGGCAAACTCCTCCTGTACCTGCTCCTCGGTGCAGAAGATGTGCGCGTCGTCCTGGGTGAGGCTGCGCACCCGGGTGAGCCCGGAGAGCTCGCCGCTTTTCTCGTAGCGGTAGAGGGTGGCGAACTCGGCGTAGCGGACCGGGAGGTCCCGGTAGGAGTGGGGGCGGGAGTTAAAGAGGGTCATGTGGCTGGGGCAGTTCATCGGCTTGAGCCGGTAGGTGTTCTCCCCGTCCTTCATCGGGGGGAACATGGCGTCCTGGTAGTGCTCGAGATGCCCCGAACGGGCATAGAGCCGCTCGTTTACCAGGTGTCCGGTCCAGACGTGCTCGTAGCCGTAGCGGGTCTGCACCTCCCGGACGAAGCCCTCCATGAGGTGCCGGAGCGTCTCGCCCTTGGGCAGAAACAGGGGTATGCCGGCCCCTACATCAGGCGAGAAGGTAAAGAGGTCCAGCTCGCGCCCGAGCCTGCGGTGGTCGCGGGCCTTTGCCTCCTCGAGCCGCTTCAGGTGCGCCCTGAGCTGCTTCTCCGTGGGCCAGGCGGTACCGTAGATCCGGGTGAGCATCGGGTTGCTCTCGTCGCCGCGCCAGTAGGCCCCGGCGACGCTCTGGAGCCTGAAGGCCCCGAGCCTGCCGGTGCTCGGAACGTGCGGCCCGCGGCAGAGGTCGAAGAACTCCCCCTGCCGGTAGATGGATACCCTATCCTCCGGTATCTCGTCGATGAGCTCCAGCTTGTAGGGGTTGTCCCGGTAGAGCTTCCGGGCCTCCTCCTTGGAGACCTCCTCGCGCCTTATGGGCAGGTCGCGCTTCACTATCTCGCGCATCCGCTCCTCGATGCGCGGGAGATCCTCCTCCGAGATCCTGCCGTTCACCTCGATGTCGTAGTAGAAGCCCTCGTCCACCGGGGGCCCGATGGTGAGCTTGCTGCCGGGGTAGAGCTCGAGGATCGCCTGGGCCATGGCGTGCGCGGTGGAGTGCCGCAGGACGTAGAGGCCCTCGGGGGAGTCGGCGGTGACGAACTCCAGATCCCCCCCGCCATCCACCGGGAGGCTCAGATCCACGAGCCGCCCGTTGAGCCGGGCTACCACCGCGTCGCGGGCCAGGCGCGGCCCTATCCGCCGCGCGACGTCCCCCAGGCGCTCGCCGGGGCCCACCTCCAGTTCCTTGCCGTCAGGGAGCCTGACAGTCGCCATCTAACCCAACACCTTTCTCCAGAACACGCCAGGACAACGGGAAGCAGAGGCCCCCCGGGCGGAGGCTCACTCTAGGTAGTTCGGGGGAACTGGAGTGGGCGATAGTGGATTCGAACCACTGACCTCTTCCGCGTCAAGGAAGCGCTCTCCCCCTGAGCTAATCGCCCACACTCCGCCCGACGGCCCGAGAGGCGGCACCCGGAATCGAACCGGGGTACAGGGTTTTGCAGACCCTTGCCTAACCACTCGGCCATGCCGCCAGGTTATGGCCCGTGGCCAGAGCGGACGACGGGATTCGAACCCGCGACCCTCACCATGGCAAGGTGATGCTCTACCAGCTGAGCTACGTCCGCGTGCCGGAATAATTTAGCACGCGCCCGCCGCTCTTACAAGCGTCCCTTGAAGGGCCTCCAGCGGGAGAAGACCACGTAGCGCATGAGAAAGTAGCTGACGACCGAGGCTACCGCGACGGAGACCACCTTGGCGGCGTTGCCCGCGAGGTAGGTCGGCACCTCGGTGTGCAGCAGGATGGGCCTGACGAGCAGCCAGAAGAGCCCGCTGCTTATCCCGATGTTGACCAGCGCCTGACCGGTGAAGGCGAGGCCCTGCCACAGGCCGTGCCGGGAGCGCCCCCTGAAGGTCCACTGGGAGTTCCAGACGTAGCTGTTGAGGTTGGCCAGCACGAGCGCCACGCCGTTGTAGAGGGCGATCTGCCAGGGGACACGGGTGGGCTCAAGCCAGAGGAGCAGGTTGAGCGCTCCGATGTCCACGGCGGCGTTCATCGCGCCCACCGCGGTGAACTTGGAGAAGCGGATGCCGCCCCTCTTCAGCTTCTCGCGGCGCCTCATCCCTCCCCCAACGCCTCGAGGTAGCAGGCGCGCAGCGTCCGGGTCGCGGCCTCCCAGCTGCGCCGCTCGGCGGCGGCGCGGGCCCTGCGGGCCATGGCGGCCCGCAGCTCCTCCTCGCCCAGCAGCCGGTGTACGGCGGCGACGAGCGAGGAGGCGGAGCCCGGCTCGTACAGCAGCCCGGTCTCGCCGTCGTCCACCACCTCCCGGGAGGCCCCGCTGCGGGCCGCCACGACCGGGACCCCGGAGGCGAGGGCCTCCAGCATCGCCATCCCAAGGGTCTCGGTTGTGGACGGGAAGAGGAAGAGGTCAGCCGAGGCGTAGGCCGCGGCCAGCTCCTCGCCGTACAGCACCCCGGTGAAGACCGTGGGGGTCCCGGCGAACCTCCTCTGCAGGGCCTGCCGGGCGGGGCCGTCGCCCACGAGGGCGAGCCGGACGCCGGGCAGCTTCTCCAGCACAACCCGGAGCCGCTCTATACCCTTCTCCGGGGCGAGACGGCCGACGAAGAGGGCCAGCCTTTCGCGGGGATGGCCGCCGGAGAGCCGGTTCCGCCAGCGCAAGGAGGCCCTGTGCGGCCCGAAGAGCCCGCAGTCCACCCCCTGAGGCCAGAGGCGGAGGGCGCGTATCCCCTCGCCCCTCAGGTACTTCATCGTGGCCGAGGAGGTGCAGAGGTTTATGGCCGCCCGGTTGTGTATCGCGCGGGTGTACAGCCGGGCGGCATGGTGGAGGAAGCCCAGCCGGTAGAAGCGGGCGTAGGCGGCCACGTTGGTGTGGTAGGAGGCCACCAGCGGCACCCCGAGGCGCCGCGCGTAGTAGGGGGCAGCCATCCCCAGGATGTACGGGTTTACCGCGTGGAT
>JADDKG010000057.1 GCA_020253895.1 Rubrobacter sp. | reverse complement strand
GGAGGTCTACCGCACCTACGCCACGCCCGAGGGCGTCCCTAAGCCCGACCGGGAGCGCCTCGAGCGGGCGTTGGAGCGGGCGGCGGCCGGGGGCCGCGACGACCCCGCCCTCTTCGGCTTTCTCCGGCGGGTGCTGCTTCTGGAGGACGGGGACCCGGAGGAGCGGCGGGCCGCGGCCGGTATCCTGCTGGACCTCCAGCAGTACACGGGGGCGGTGATGGCCAAGGGCGTGGAGGACACCGCGCTCTACCGCTACAACCGGCTCGCCGGGCTGAACGAGGTCGGGGGGGAGCCGGACTGCCCCGGCGCTTCCCCGGAGGAGCTCCACCGGTGGGCGGCGCGCCGCCGGGAGCGGCACCCGCACGGGCTGCTGGCCGCCTCCACCCACGACACGAAGCGCTCTGAGGACGTGCGCGCCCGGCTGGTGGCCCTCTCCTCCCTCGCGGGGGAGTGGGAGGAGAGGGCGGGGCGCTGGCACCGGATCAACGCCCCGCACCGGGTGAGGCTGGAGGGGCGCGAGGCCCCCTCGCGCGAGGACGAGTACCTCCTCTACCAGACCCTCCTCGGGGCCTGGCCCTTCGGGGAGGAGCCCGGGTTTCCCGGCAGGATAAAGGACTACATGCGCAAGGCGGTCCGGGAGGCGAAGGTCCAAAGCTCCTGGATCTCCCCCGACGAAGGCTACGAGGAGGCCCTCGTCCGCTTTGTGGACGCCCTGCTCTCGCAGGGGGCGGACGGGCCTTTCCTCGGGGACTTTCTGCCCTTCCAGCGGAAGGTAGCCCGTCTCGGCGCGCTCGTGAGCCTCTCGCAGGTCTTGATCCGGCTGACCTTCCCCGGCGTGCCGGACATCTACCGGGGCACCGAGCTCTGGGACCTCTCCCTCGTGGACCCGGACAACCGCCGCCCGGTGGACTACGGGCTCAGGAAGAGGCTCCTCTCAGAGCTGGAGCTCCTGGGCCCCGCCGGTGCCTGCTCCCTCCTGGACGACGGCGTCTGGCAGGGCGGGCTCCCGAAGCTACACCTCGTCCGCGCGGCGCTGCGGCTGCGCGCCGGGCGCCCGGAGCTCTTCGCCCGGGGAGACTACCTGCCCCTCGGGACCGGCGGCCCCCGGGCCGGCCGGGTCTTCGCCTTCGCCCGGCGGTCCGGGCGGGAGGTCGCGGTGATTGCCGTCCCACGCCCGGGCGAGGATCTCGTGGCTTTCTCGGGGCCGCTCGGGTTCCGGCCCGGTGCCTGGGAGGGGACCTGGGTCTCTGTCCCCGGGCCGTCCGCCGGGGAGGGCTACCGCAACCTGCTCTCCGGCGGGGTCGTGCCGCTTCTCGGGGGTGACCCCCCGCGCCTCCCCGCCAAAGAGCTCTTCGAGGGCTTCCCGGTGGCCCTGCTCGTCCCCGTCCGGGGAGCTTGACACCCGCCAGCCGGGGTTGTTATGGTGCGCGGCCGTGCGTGAAGGCGTGCAGGCTGGAAGACCGGGAGGGGGTGCACGTCCTGTCACGGACGGTCGGGGATAGCCCCCGGTAGCAGCCGGGATACCAGGCTTCTCCGGTCCGGAACCATCCGTAATCTCTGGCAGTGCCAGCGACTACTCAAGGAGGTGTCTTTCCTTGAGGCAGGCTATGACGATCGCCGCCATGGCGGCGATGCTGCTGTTCACCGCGGCGGCCGCGCTCGCCCAGAGCGAGGACGGCAAGGCCACGGTGTGCCACAAGCCGGGCACGCCCGCCGAGCAGACGCTCGCCGTGGACGAGAGCGCGCTCGACGCGCACCTGAACCACGGCGACACCGAAGGGGCATGCCCGGAGCAGGCCACCGAAGAGCAGTACGAGGACGAGGGTGCCCTCGGGCAGTACGCGGATATCGGCGGTGAGGCAACGGCGGGCGCGGCAGCGGATCAGTACTCCGACGGCTCCGCCGCCGCGGGCTCCCAGGGCAACGTGCAGAGCAGCGCCGACCTCCAGTACGGGGGCACGAGCGCCGACATCCAGAACAACACCCAGATCAACCAGACCGTCTCCGCCGAAGGAGACGTCAACCAGAACTTCTTCTTCGGCCTGTTCTCCGACCTCTTCGGGGGCTCCGGAGAGGGGAGCTGAGCCGATCCTTCCTTAGGACGGGCGCCCTCCTCTTCTTTTCCCGGCCCTGCGCCTTCATATGCGCCTCTCTTGGGCGGGCGGGATCTACTATCCCGCCCGCCCCCGCTTTTCTCCGGGAGACCGCGGCGGTGCTATCCTCGCGGTTATGCGGCGGGCTCTTCTTCTGTGTGCCGGGCTTCTCGTGCTCCTTTCGGCCTCGGGCTGGCTTCTCTGGCAGCGTCGCCGCCCCGTGCCGATGCCTCCCGGGCTCTCTTTCCTGCTGGAGGGCCGGTACGTGGGCCGCTTTGCAGGTCCCGGGCTCCTCCTGGAGCGGGCCGGCGTCTCGGAGGGGATGCGGGTTCTGGATGCCGGCTGCGGGACGGGGCGCCTGACGGTCGCGGCCGCCCGGCGGGTGGGTCCTGCCGGGGAGGTGGTGGCCCTGGACGTGGGGGAGGGGATGCTCGGGCGGCTGCGCGCGCGGCTCTCCCGGGAGGGGCTGGGGAACGTACGGGTGGTGCGGGCTTCCCTGGGGGAGGGAGAGTTCGTCGGGTCGGGGTTCGACCGGGTGCTTCTGGCCATGGTCCTCGGCGAGGTCCGCAACAGGGAGCGGGCGATGCAAGAGCTCTACCGGGCCCTCAAGCCCGGAGGCATCCTCTCGGTCACCGAGCTCTTCCCGGACCCGGACTACCGCCGCCCGGCCACCGTGCTCCGGCTCGCGCGAAGCGCGGGCTTCCGCCCGGAGGCCCGCTACAGCCGCTTCCCGGCCTTCACCATCAACCTCCGGAGACCCGCCTGAGCACCCGCCGCAGCAGCCCGCCCGGACGGCCGGGCTCCTCCCGGGCGGCCTCCGCCTGCTGGCGCAGGAGGCTTACGAGGAGCTCGCGCTCCACCACCCGCACCTCCATCCCGCCCTCCCAGCTCTCCGGGGGCGGGCTCAGTACGGCGTAGCGTACCTCCTCGCCCTGGTACTCCAGCAGCGCGGCGAGCTCTGCGGCGGAGACCTCCAGCGGGCGCCAGTCCCGGCCGAAGTCCCCGGTGGACTCCAGAAACTCCCGGGCCTCCGCCTTCGAGGAGAACACGGGGATGGCCTCACCGTCGTCGAGGACGATGGCCAGAAGCTCGTCCTCCGGCTCCGGCCCCCCCACTATGACCACGTGTGACGCCCCGCCGCTCATCGCTTATGAGGATAGCAGCCCGAGGCGGCGGGGCATACGGAGGGTTAGCCGGTCGCCGGCGGCTCCTGGCCCGGGGCGGTTATCCCTATGCCCGGCCCCTCCGGGGTATCCACCACGTTGAGGGTGCTCCCGTCGAGGGCCTCGCTCACCGGGGCCGCGATGTGGAGCAGGGGCTCGCCCCGGTGCTCCACCACCTGGTCGTCCTCCCGCGGCTCGCCGGCGGCTATGCCGACCATGGTCTGGCCGGTGTTCTCGTCCACCACCGGGTCCAGCCGCAGAACGGTGCCCTCGGGGTGCTCCACGTTGCGGAAGAGCTCCTTGGCCTCCTCGGTCACCTCTATCATGGGTTCTCCTTCCGGAGGGTGCATTGCGCACCACCAACGCTACCATCTTCCCGGCCGGTTTAAACCCGAACCCTGAAGCCCCGCTTGAGGGAGCTGGAATCCCGGCGCGCTCCGGGTTAGGCTCTCCTCTGAGGCATGGAGGCGGGTTCGGGAAAGACGGCGCTCGTTACCGGCTCGACGGACGGGCTCGGCCGGAGGGTGGCCCTGGAGCTCTCCCGGCGGGGGTACGCCGTGATCCTGCACAGCCGCAGCGAGGCCCGCTGCAGGGACGCCGCGGCGGAGCTTCCCGGCGGCGGTGCAGCGTATGTGGTGGCGGATTTCTCCTCCCTGGAGGAGGTCCGGAAGATGGCCGGCGAGGTTCTCTCGGGGGGTGGACGCCTGGATCTGCTGGTGAACAACGCCGGGATCATCTCCCGCGAG
>JADDKG010000056.1 GCA_020253895.1 Rubrobacter sp. | reverse complement strand
CTGATCGCGCTGGGCATCGGGCTCGTCGCCTACTACTGGGGCGTGGCCAGCGGCTACGAAACCGAGGAGATGCGCTCCATAAACGAGTCCGGAACCGGCCTCATACCCACCTCCGAGGAGGAGAAGTCCCTCGGCGCTCTCAGGGATTGATCCCCTCCCGGGCGGCGGAGCGTTTTGTGGCTCCGCCGCCCGGGTCTGCTCTTCTCCCTGCTGGTACAATCACCGGATCGTGAAAAAGTACAACTACAGGAGGTCCCGCCTCAAGAGCCTCCTCTCGGGGCTCTTGAGCCTGGCCATGATCGCCGCAGGGGTAGCCCTCATCGCCTCCTTCTTCTTCGCCGCGAACCTGGGGAGCCTGGCAACCAACAGCGAAGATCCAGGCGGCTTCAACGTCCCCAACCTGGGCAGCGGGGAGGCGGTCTCCGGCGGCCCCGAGGACAAGACCCTCCGGCTCACCATCCCGGCGATGAGCCGGGTGGAGGACGCAGTGGTGCCGACGGTGTCGGGCTCGGACGTCGAGGCGCTCGACTCCCACAAGGCGATACACCTGGCAGGAACCGGCTTCCCCTGGGAGCAGGAGGCCAACGTGTACATCGCCGGCCACCGGCTCGGCTACCCCGGCACCGACAGCTTCCTGGCCTTCTACGACCTGGACAAGCTCAGGGACGGAGACAAGGTCTACATCACCGACGCCAACGGCACCAGGTACACCTACGAGGTCTTCAGGGAGTTCGTGGTGGACCCCTCGAACCTCTCGGTGACCAAGCCCATCCCCGGGAAGAACATCGTCACCCTCCAGACCTGCACCCTCCCGGACTACTCCCAGCGGATCATCGTGCAGGCCGAGCTGGTGGAGGTCTCCTCCTCTTAGCGGCCGAACTCCTGGGCCCTGAACCGCCGGCCGGTAACCTCCCGCGACTCATCGGAGGAGAGGTGCAGGAAGACGCCCACGTTCTCCTCGGGGGGTATGCGGCTCATCGGATCCTCCTCGGGATAGGCCGCCGCCCGCATCCTGGTGCGCATCCCCCCGGGGTCCACGGCGTTGACCCGGATGCCGCGTTCCTTGAGCTCGGCGGCCAGTATCTGGGTGAGCCCCTCCAGGCCGAACTTGCTCACCGAGTAGGCCCCCCACCGGGGACGGCCCTCGACGCTGACCCCGCTCACCACGTTGATGATCGAGGAGCCGGGCGGCATGTGGGGGATGGCGGCCTTGGAGACCAGGAAGGCCCCCGTTAGGTTCACGTCTATGACCCGGCGCCACTCCTCCTCCGGGTACTCGGCTATCGGGACCCGGGGGCCTAAGAGGCCGGCGTTGTTGACCAGGATGTCTATCCGCCCGAAGCGCTCCACCGCTTCGCCGACGAACCGCTCCACGTCCGCGCTCCGGGAGACGTCGGCGGCCACCGCGAGCACCTCGGCCCCGGCCCGGGCCATCTCCTCGGCCACCGGCCGGATGCTCTCCTCGCGGCGGGCGTTTATGGCCAGCCGGGCCCCCGCCTGGGCGTAGGCCAGCGCGAGCGCCCGCCCCAGCCCCTGGCTCGCCCCGGTGACAAGTGCCACCTTGCCTTCCAGCATCTGTCCGCGACCTCCCCTGACTCGCCTTTCTCCTGCGGAGGAACCCCTAAACGATACCAGCCGCCGGCCCCCGGCGTGTGAAGCCCTTGCGTGCAGCCGGGAGCGCGCGGGGGTAGAGTCTTCGGCGGTGGCGCTATCGGCAACAGGTCTGTCTTCCCCGGGCGGATGGCCGGCGGCGTAGGGCGGGGCTGGGTCGTCCTCTCCGCGGTCTCCGTGGGGACGTTCATGGCGACGTTGAACACCAGCATCGTCAACATCTCCCTGCCGGTCATAGCCGCCGACTTCGGGGCCGGGGTATCGGACGTGGAGTGGGTGGTGATCTCCTACCTGCTGGCCACCGGAACCCTGCTGCTGACCTTCGGGCGACTCGGCGAGGTGGCCGGCTACCGGAAGGTCTACCTGGCCGGGCTCGCCCTCTTCGCCGCCGCCGGGACCCTCTGCGGCTTCTCCGGAGGGCTGGGGAGCATGGTCGTGCTGCGGGCGTTGCAGGGGGTGGGGGCGGCCGCGGTGCAGGCGGTGGGCCCCGCCATCGTCACGGCAGCCTTTCCCCCCTCGCGGCTGGGCCGGGCCCTGGGGGTCAGCGCCATGAGTGTCTCCTTCGGCCTGGCGCTCGGCCCGACCCTCGGGGGCCTCATCACCGGGTGGCTCTCGTGGCGTTGGATCTTCTTCCTCAACCTGCCCATAGGGCTGGTGGGGATACCCTGGGCGTGGCGGGCACTCCCGAACTTCGGGAGGGGGAGCGGTCAGCGCTTCGACCCTGCGGGGGCCCTCCTGACGGGAGGCATGCTCCTGTGCCTGCTCCTGGCCCTCGCCGAGGGCGGGAGCTGGGGCTGGACGAGCCCCCTCACCCTGGGTCTCTTCGCGGCGTCTTCGGTCCTGGCCGCCGCCTTCGTCCTCGTCGAGCTGCGCTCCCCGCAGCCCCTCTTCGACCTCCGGCTCTTCGCCATCCGCGCCTTCTCCGCGGGAAACCTGAGCCTGCTGGTGACCTTCGTCGCCCTGCTCTCGGCCACCTTTCTCATGCCGTTCTTCCTGCAGCGGGGGCAGGGGCTCTCGGCCCTGCAGGCCGGGCTGCTCATGACCCCCCTCTCGCTCACCACCCTGGTCGTCTCGCCCTTCAGCGGCGCTCTCTCAGACCGGATCGGCAGCCGCCTGCTGGCCAGCGCGGGGCTGGCCTGCGCAGCGCTCGGGCTGTTCCTGCTCACCCGCCTGGACGCGGGCTCCGGGGGGTGGGAGGTGGTGTGGCGGCTCGTGGTGATCGGCTTCGGCATGGGACTGTTCAACAGCCCCAACCAGAGCTCCATCCTCGGCTCGGTGCCCCGGCTCCGGCTCGGGACGGCCTCCGGGATGATCGCCCAGATGAGGATCACGGGCCAGATGCTCGGGGTGGCCGCAAGCAGCGCGATCCTGGCCTCCCGCCTTCAGCATTACCTGCGGAAGCTTCCACCGGAGGCTCCCCGCCGGGAGGCCCTGATCCTGGCCATACACGACGCCTTCTACTTCGCCGCGGCGGTCTGCATCCTCGGGGTGTTGGCTAGCCTGGTGCGCGGCCGCCCGCCCCGGACCAAGGCTGACGGCTGAGAGGCCTTCTTCTGCGTGAGAGACCTCTATTCACCTGCAAAGCGGCGGCACTTGGCGTATAAAGAGCCCATGGAGAGGTTCCCCACACGGGAGGCCGGCGGTGTACGGTGAGAACGCCCCTCCCTCCTGGGCCCAGCTCCCCGGTGCCCGCTGCCGGGCGGTCCAGCACCTGACGAAGCTGGAGGGGCTGCAGGAGTTCGAGCTGCTCTCCGGGCTCGACGAGGGGGTCTTCCAGGCCCTGGCCATAGCCGCGGAGGTGCTAGAGATCGGGGCCGGAACCCCGCTCTACCGCGAGGGAGAGCCCTCGGGGGCGGTCTACTTCGTCCGCGAGGGCCGGGTAAAGCTCTTCCGCTCCTTCAGCGGCCGCAAGCCGCGCGACCAGATACTGGGCGTGCTCGGAGACGGGGCGGTGCTCGGGCTCGACGCCGCTCTGGAGGGCCGGCCCCAGAGCCACGGCGCCACCGCCCTGACCGACTGCACCCTCTACGCCGTCTTCAGGGACGACCTCATGGAGATCATGTGCCGCTTCCCCGAGGCCTCCCTCCGGCTCTCGAAGGCCCTGGCCTCCCGCATCCGCGAGCTCGAAGAGCTCGTCTCCGACCTGGTCTTCCACAGCGCCCCCCAGAGGGTGGCCCGCATGCTGCTGCGGCTGGCGACCGAGGAGGGCCGGGTGACCAAGCGGGGCGTCGTCTTCGAGCCCTCCCTCTCCCGCCAGGAGATGGCCGAGGCCACCGGCATCTCCCGCGAGGCCCTCTCCCGGGCCCTGAGCCGGCTCGCCCAGGAGGGGATCCTCGACCTTGAGGGCCGGACCATCACCATCCTCAAGCCCGCCGAGCTGCGGGCCCGTACCTGAGAACGGTTCGCATCAAGAACTGTTTTTGATCTGCATCACACGCGGCCATGACGCGCATCATGGCCGGCGATGATAGCGGTCAACGCGCCGTGGTAGCCCCTTTCGCCCGCTGGTATAACCCGGTCAGAGAGAGCCGGAGCCGCGAGAGGAGGAAGAGCAGATGACATACGTCATCACCGAGCCGTGCATAGGGACAAAGGACCAGAGCTGCGTGGAGGTCTGCCCGGTCGACTGCATCTACGACGCGGGGGAGCAGTTCATGATCAACCCCGAGGAG
>JADDKG010000055.1 GCA_020253895.1 Rubrobacter sp. | reverse complement strand
TGATGAAGAACTGGATCAGGAACCCTACCACCGCCCCCCACATGAACACGAGCCCTATCTGGGAGGTGATGTAGGGCCAGAGCACGTACTCGCCCGAGCCGAGCGCGGTGGCGAGGATGATGACGCTCGCCCCGACTATCCGCCGCAGCGGCACGGGCTCCGGCAGGTCCTGGTAGGTTACCGGTGGCAGGTACTTGCTTGGAAGCTCGGTTGCAAACTCTCCCTCGCGGCTTGCCGTGTCGGCCACGTTCTCCCTCCTTTTCCCTTACTCTACGGAAGCCTCCCCGGCCTCTGATCCATCTTAGAGGAAGTGGTAAGACAAAGTCAAAGGGTTTTTTAGGGGGCGTTCTCTAGGCTGCGAGGGATGCGAGCTTCTGCGGGGAGGGTGCGTCCTCGCCCTCCTCCATCTTCCGGATAAGGCCGAGGACGCGCTCGTTGAGCGGGGTGGGCACCCCGTACTTCCGGCCCCTCTCCACAACGGCCCCGTTGATGACGTCCACCTCCGTCTTGAGGCCCCGCTCCAGATCCTGGAGCATCGACGCCTTTGTGGCCCCCACGTGACGCATCACCTCGCGCACCGCTGCCTCCCCCCGCTGCCCGCCCGCCGCGAGCTCCTCCGCAGGGACCCCCACGAAGCGCTCCAGCCTCAGCCCCTGCGCCCGCCCCACCTCGTAGCCCTCCCGCCACATCGCCAGCGCGGCCTTCAGCCCCTCCCGCGAGGCCACCACCTCCCGGTAGAGCAGACCGGATACCGCCCCCAGCCCGGAGAAGGTGCTGTTGACCAGAAGCTTGGTCCACACCTGCCCCCGGATGTTCCGCGTGAGGCGCACCTCGAAGGCCGTCCCCAGCGCGGCCGCGAGCCGCTCCGTCCGCTCCCGGACGCTCCCGTCCGGCTCCCCGATCACGAAGGGCGCCCGGGTGGTCCGCGCCAGCCGGCCGGGCCCCAGGTTGGTCGCCCCCCACTCCACCGTGCCGACGATGAGGTTCTCCTCCCCGACGAGGCGGGCTACCCGCTCCTGCACCAGCCCGTTGCCCAAAGAGACGTAGGCCGGAGCTAGACCCCGCTCCACCAGCGGCACGAGCGCCGCCTCCAGGTGCGGCGCCTTGACAGTCACGAGAACGAAATCGAACGGGCCTTGGAGGTCTGCGGGGTCGTCGTACGCCTCGAGCCGCACCCGCCGCGGGATGCCCAGGTCGTCGAGCAGGAGCCCGGGGCCGCGCATCCTCGCGGCGTGCTCCCGGTTCGCGTCCAGCACCGCCACCCGCCGCACCCGGCCCGCGAGCAGCGCCGCCGTCGCCCCGCCGATGGCGCCCCCGCCGACGACCAGGATCTCCGCCTCGCTCACCCGGCCACCTCCCCGGCGCCGGCGGGCAGCCTTCCCCTCTCCCTGCCGCGCAGCCCCAGCATCTCCCGCGCCTCCCGCGGGGTGGCCACCCGCCGCTCCAGCTCCCGCGCGATGCGCACCGTGCGCTCCACCAGCTGCGCGTTGTTTTCGAGGAGCTCCCCTCTGCGGTAGTAGACGTTGTCCTCCATCCCCACCCGCACGTTCGATCCCATCGCAAGAGCTATGGTGGTTATGGGAAGCTGGGTGGGTCCCATAGAGGAGACGTTTATGCGCAGCTCCTCTTTGGGCACCGGCAGCTCGTCGAGGCGCTGGAGCATGTCGAAAAGGTTCCTCGGGGTGCCCCGCTGGCCGCCCTGGGTGGGGGTGTGCAGTACGAGGTTGATCGTGTACGGCGGCTGCAGGATGCCCAGAGAGAGCAGGTAGGCGACCTCCTCCAGCATCGCGCTGCTGTAGACCTCCAGCTCCGGCTTTATGTTTCGGGCGGCGATCTCGCGGGCGAAGCGCTCGATGTCCGAGCGGTGGTTGGCGAAGAAGACCTGCTCGCCCCGGATGAAGAAGTTCAGAAGCCCCATGTTCAGCGAGCACATCTCCGGGCAGAGGTAGACGGTGTTCAGGCGCTCCTCCACGGAGAGCACCGGGCTCCCCCCGGTGGTCAGCTGCACGACGGCGTCGGTCTCGGCGCACAGCCGCTCGTGCAGCTCCGAGTAGATCGCCGGGTCCATCGTGTTGGAGCCGTCGGGGTTCCTGGCGTGCACGTGCAGGATGGCCGCCCCCGCCTCCCAGGCCGCCACCCCCTGCTCGACGATCTCGTCGGGCTGCTCGGGGAGGTTGGGGTTGGCCTCCTTGCCGTGGATCCCTCCGGTCAGGGCGCAGGTGATGATGACCGGTCCGGTGCCGGGGATGGTGTTGATCAAGACGGACCTCCTCCTCTCGCGTTGCGCTCCCTCCTGAAGCCAACCTACCGCCGAGGGCGGGAGTGGTCAAGCCTCCGCCCGGGCGGCTGTGGTAAATATGGTGGCGAGGAGAGGATGTGACGTGCGCTTCGCGATAGTCGCCGACGATCTCACCGGGGCTATGGACTCCGGCGTCCAGCTCGCCGGCGCCGGGTACCGGACGGCGGTGGCCCTGGAGGGCGCGCCGCTGCCGCCGGAGCCGGGGCTCGACGCGGTGGTCGCGGAGACGGGCTCCCGGGCGCTCCCCCCAGGGCAGGCGGCATCTAGGGTGAGGGAGGCCGTACGCGCCCTGCGCGGGGCGCGCCTCCTCTACAAAAAGATAGACTCCGCCCTGCGCGGTCCGCTCGGCGCCGAGGTAGAGGCGGCGCTTGCGGCCTCGGGCCGGGGGTGCGCCCTGATCTCACCGGCCTTCCCCGCGGCCGGGCGGACGACCAGCGGCGGGGTGCAGTTCATCCACGGGGTGCCGGTGGAGCGCACCGGCTTCGCCCGCGACCCCCGCAACCCGGTGCGTACCTCCAGCCTGCCCGCCCTGATCCCGGGGGTCGGGGCGGTGCTCGGGACGGGGGACCTCTCCAGCCCCTCCCGTGTCCGCGACGCCCTCCGCCGCCACCGGCTGGTGGTGGCCGACGCCCAGACCGAAGCCCACCTCGCGGCGCTCGTGCGCGCGGTCCCCGACCCCTCGTCCGTGCTCTGGGTGGGGTCCGCCGGGCTGGCCGGGGCTCTCGCCGGCGCCTACCCCGGCCCCCGCGCCGCCGGGGAGGCGCTGCCCGGGGCGGAGCGGGTGGTGGCGGCGGTCGGCAGCAGGAATGAGGTGGCCCTGCGGCAGCGGGAGCTGCTCGCCGCCGAGCCGGGGGTGGTGGAGGCTATTGTCCGGGAGGGCGACAGGGAGCCGGTGCGGGCCGCGTTCCGGGCGCTGGAGGCGGGGGCCCGCTGCGCGCTGCTGCGCCCCCCGGACCCGATGATGGACCCGGAGGTCGTGCTTGGGGCCCTCAGCAAAGCAGCCGCCAGGCTCTCGCAGTCCCTCCCCTCGCCGGGGCTCATCCTCACCGGGGGCGAGACGGCCGCCGGAGTGGCGCGTCGGCTGGGCGCGCGGGGCATCCTCATCCTGCGGGAGCTGGAGCCCGGGGTCCCCGCCGGGGTCCTCCTCGGGCCACACCCCTACCCGGTGGTCACCAAGGCCGGGGGGTTCGGAAGCCCCGGGACGCTCAGGGACGCCATGGGCCTGCTGCTCGGCGAGAGGAGCCCGGTTTGAGGCCGCCGGTCGTGGCCCTCACCATGGGTGACCCCGCCGGGATCGGGCCCGAGATCGTGGCCAAGACCTTCGCCGAGCCCCGGTTCTCCCGGGAGAACCGGGTCCTCGTGATCGGGGATAGGGCCATCCTGGAGCGGGCCGCGGGCCTGCTCGGGCTTAGGCTGGAGGTCCGGACCGTAAAGGGCCCGGAGGAGGCCCGCTTCGAGCCCGGCTCGGTCGACCTCATCCCCGAGAGCGGGCTGCCGGAGGATCTGCCCTTCGGCCGGCTGGACGCCCGGGCCGGGGACGCCGCCTTCCGGTACGTGCGGCGGGCGGTGGAGCTCGCGCTGGAGGGGAGGGTGGCCGCGGTCACGACCGCGCCGCTGAACAAGGAGGCGCTGCACCTGGCCGGGCACCGCTACCCGGGGCACACCGAGATCCTGGCCGGGCTCACCGGCACCGGGGACTACGCCATGATGCTCGTCGCCGACGGGCTGCGGGTCATCCACGTCTCCACCCACGTCTCCCTCAGGGAGGCCATAGAGCGCGTCGAGCCGGAGCGGGAGCTCGCCGTGATCCGGCTCGCCGCCGGTGCGTTGCGCCGGATGGGGGTGGAGAGCCCCCGGGTGGCGGTGGCCGGGCTCAACCCCCACGCAGGGGAGAACGGCCTCTTCGGGGAGGAGGACGCGGAGCTCATAGCCCCGGCGGTGGAGAGGGCCCGGGCCGAGGGGATAGACGCCAGCGGGCCCTGGCCGCCGGATACCGTGTTCCTGCGCGCCCGGCGCGGGGAGTTCGACATCGTCGTGGTGCAGTACCACGACCAGGGGCACATCCCGGCAAAGCTTCTTGGCTTCGAGGGCGGGGTCAACGTGACGGTGGGGCTGCCGTTCTTCCGCACCAGCGTGGACCACGGCACCGCCTTCGACATCGCCGGCACGGGGAGGGCCGACCACTCCAGCCTCAAGGCGGCCCTCCAGCTGGCCCGGGAGCTCGCCGGGGCGGAGAGGAAGGGGTGAAGAGATGCGGTTCCCGAAGGTGGCGAGGATCAGGCAGAGCTTCCCCCGGCCGCGGGTCGGGGACGTGGGGGCGGCGGTGCGCGAGCAGTGCCTCAGGCCGGAGATAAGGGCGCGGCTGCGGCCCGGGATGCGGGTCGCCATAACCGCCGGCAGCCGGGGCATCACGGACATCCCGGCCGTCCTGCAGGCGCTCGCCGGGGTGGTGCGGGAGGCGGGGGCCGAGCCCTTCGTGGTGCCGGCGATGGGGAGCCACGGCGGGGCGACCGCCGAAGGTCAGGTGGAGGTGCTCCGGAGCCTCGGGGTCACGGAGGAGACCGTGGGGGCCCCGGTGCGCTCCTCGATGGAGGTGGTGCGGCTCGGGGAGACGCGGCGCGGCGTCCCGGTCTACATGGACCGCCACGCCCACGCCTCCGACGGGGTCATCGTGGTGGGGAGGGTCAAGCCCCACACCGACTTCCACGCCGACATAGAGAAGATCGG
>JADDKG010000054.1 GCA_020253895.1 Rubrobacter sp. | reverse complement strand
GGTGGACAGGGTGCAGAAGGCGGGCCTGAAGGCCAAGCCGGAGGTCGGGATCCAGTTCGGTGCTGGCGGGACCACCTCCGCCGAGGAGCTCGAGGCAGAGGGCACCCAGGATCCCGGCTGGATGATCGCCCAGGCCAAGCGCTTTATCGACGCGGGGGCCTACCTGGTCATGATCGAGTCCGAGGGCATCACCGAGAGCGTCAAGAGCTGGCGCACCGACGTGCCGGCCGAGGTCATAAACGCTTTGGGCCTGGAGAAGGTGATGTTTGAGGCCGCAGACCCCGAGGTCTTCGAGTGGTACATAAAGAACTACGGGCCCGAGGTGAACCTCTTCGTGGACCACTCCCAGATCGTGCAGCTCGAGTGCCTGCGGCGCGGCATCTGGGGCACCAAGAGCACCTGGGGCCGCGTGCTGACCTACAAGGGTTAGCGCACTCCTCTGTACGTAGCCGTGGCGTTACGGGTAAAGCGGGTCTACGAGGAGCCGGAGGAGGGCGACGGGCAGCGGGTGCTCGTGGACCGGGTCTGGCCGCGGGGGCTCTCCAAGGAGAGGGCCCGCCTCTCGGAGTGGCGTAAGGACCTCGCCCCCAGCCCCGGGCTCCGGAGGTGGTTCGGGCACCGGCCGGAGCGCTGGGAGGGCTTTAAGGAGCGCTACCGGGCGGAGCTCGAGGAGGGCGGCAAGCTGGAGGAGCTGCGCGAGCTCGGGAGGCGCGCCGGGAAGGAGAACGTGACCCTGCTCTTCGGGGCGAAGGACACTGGGCACAACAACGCCCGGGCGCTGGCGGAGTTCATCGGGGAGCTTTGAGGGCTCCGGTTAGCAGGAGGAGGGCGGCCACGGCCGGGTAGAAGAGGGCGTACAGCCCGGCCAGCAGCCCCGAGTCGTTGAGGGCCGCGTAGGCCGCGGCGGTGAGCGCCGCCCCGACGAGCCCCGCCGCTAACGGTGTGCCGCGCGCCCTGCGCCACCCGGCGTAGACCACCGCCGAGAGGAGCGCGAGCAGGAGCAGCAGCGGTGCGCTGGCGAAGGTGGCGAGCGCCGGCTCCAGCTTTCTCGAGGCCATCTCGACCAGCCCGATCTCCCCGGCCGCAGCCCGCGAGCCGTGCGACACCCCGGGGAAGAGGAGGGGGCTCGCGGCGAAGAGCGCCGCCGCAACCGCCCCTCCCGCGGCCGCCCCTACCCAACCACCGCGGAGCAGGCCGATGGTGGCCCCGAGCCCGAGCCCCAGCGCGAGAGAGCCCCCCACGTCGGCCCCCATGACCGGCAGCCCGAGCGCCGCCACCGCCGCGCACCCGGCGGCCGCGAGGGGCGCCGCCCGCGGCCGCCCTCTGGCGGAGAGCACGCCCAGCCCGGCGGCCAGGCTCCCGGCGAGGACCGCCGAGCACTCGTTGCCGATGCCGTAGAAGCGCGCCCCGTAGGCGGGGTTGTAGCCGAGGATGGAGAAGCGCATCAGCTCCCCGCCCGAGGCGGCGTCTACGGCGATGATCCCGGCGTTGGCCAGGAGCACGGCGGCCGCGGCGGCGGGCCCCCCGCCGGCGAGCCGCCAGAGCAACCAGGCGGCCGCCGCCGAGAGGCCGGCGACGAGCGCGGCAACGGGCAGAGGTGAGGTGAGCGGGAGGGCCGCGGCGAGCAGGGTGGCCGCGGGCATGATGGCGAGCGTCAGCAGGCAGGGCCCGGCCGCCCTCCTCCCGAGCGCCCAGAAAAAGGCCCCGAAGGGCAGCAGGGAGAGGGCGAGGGCCGTGGCCGCCGTCCGGTGGCGCTCCCCGGCGACGAAGGAGATCCTCTCCGAGAGCCGGCGGGCCTCCTCTGGGGAGCCTGGGCGGACCTCTGCGGGGCGTCCCTGCATGGCGGGCACGACCTCCAGGCCCATCCGCGCGAGCAGGGTGGGCGCGACGTCCTGGCTGGCCAGGAGCCCCGCCGTCCGGGTGGAGGGCGAGTACAGGATTCCCTCCTCCCCGGTGATGGCGAAGGGGGTGAGGTTGGGGGCGCCGGGCGGGGCGTTCGGGGAGGCTACGGCCGCCACCGCCCCGCTCTCCACGGCCGTTTCGGCTAGCTCTCCGGCCTCGGATGGCCCATCCGCTGTCACGGCGACGAACCCGGCGCCCGCCGCGAGCGCCGCCTCCAGGTGCCGGACCGGGGACTCCCCGGCGTAGAGCAGCGGGACGCGTCCCTCGCGGTCCATCACCACCGCCCGGGCCTTCGCCCCGACCGCCGCGACCTCCACCCCCGCCCGCCGCAACGCCTCGCCCAGGGAGCCGGGCCGGACGGAAGGAACCCGGGCGGAGATCGCGCCGGCGGCCGCCGGGGGCTCCGGGGGCAGCTCGCCGGGGAGGACACCGGTGTCCGCCCGGGCTCCGGCCCCGAGCAGGAGGTATCCGGTGAGGGGCTCCCCGGGGCGGTCTCCCTGGGCGGTGGAGAGGGTGGCGGAGGCGCCGTTCTCGAAGACCCGGCGCAGCGCGGGCTCCCGGCGCACCTCCTCCCAGCCCAGCCCGTCCACGAGCACCAGCACGACCGGCTTGCCGGGGGCCTGCGGCGCCGCGCGGGCCGTCCCGGGGAGGGCTAGCGCGGCGGCCACGGCGAGCAGAAGAACCGGCAGCAGGATCGCACGCACCGGGCCAAGTTTAGCAGGGCGAAGAGCTGCTAAACTGCTCCCCGGCTTGAACGCGACGACCCACGCGGTATTCGGGGTGGCGGCCTTCGCCGGGGCCTGTCTGGCCGCCGGGGTGGAGCCGCCGGCCTACGCCTACCCGGCGGCGGTGGTGGCCGCCTGGCTCCCCGACGTGGACAACCCGCGCAGCCGGCTGGGGAACGGCCTCAGCAGGATGAGGAGCCCCGTGCTGCACCTGCTGAGCAGGCCCCTGAGCTGGGGGCTGCAGGCGACCTCCTTCCTGCTCGCCCGCACGGTGGGGCACAGGACCCTCACCCACTCGCTGCTGGGCTTCGCGATCTTCTGTTTACCGGTGTGGCTGCTGCTGCGGGGGTACCCGGCGCTGGCGCTGGCGCTCGTCTCCGGCTACGCCTCGCATCTTCTGGCCGACGCGTTGAACACCCGGGGGGTGCCGCTGCTCTGGCCGCTCGGGAGGCCCTTCCGGTTGCTGCCGGGCGGCATTCGCTCTGGGGGTGTGGCCGAGGCCGCCGTCGCGGTGGGGGTGCTGGTCCTGGCCGGGTATGCCCTCGCGCTACTCCACCCGGCGCTGGGCGGCGCGCTCGGCCTCTCTTAGCCACTCCAGGCTCTGCGGGTGGGTCTTCCTGCCGCGCCGCTCGTTGTACGCCACGGCGCGCCGCAGCGCCTCCAGGGCCGCCTCCCGCAGGTCGGCGCGGGCGAGCTCCCTGAGCTTCTTTACGCTCGGGTAGTCGCGTCCGGGCTCTATCTTGTCCGCCACGTAGAGCGCCAGCGAGAGCGGGCCCATGCCGGGGGAGCCGGTGGTGTGCTCCCGGATGGCCCGGAGCACCTCCTCGTCGGAGAGGCCCAGCTCCCTCCGGGCGAGCTCGGCGGCGACCGGGCCGTGCAGCAGCTTGGGGTTCCGGCGCTCGAACGGGCCTACGGGGACGCCCCACCTCTCTGCTAGCTCCAGCAGCCGCTCCGGCGGCATCTCCCGGGCGGCGTCGTGCAGCAGGCCCGCAAGCCGGGCGCGCCGCGGGTCGAGGCCGTGCAGGCGGGCCAGCCGCTCGGCGGTCTGCGCCACCCGGAGGGTGTGCCCGTACCGCTCTGCGGAGAGCCGCCCGCGGGCGAGGTCCTGCGCCCTCTCCAGAAGCCCGTCGAGATCCTCCCGGTCTGCCATCCGGGGAATTGTAGAATAGCCGCATGCAGAAGATAAGCAACGGCGAGATCGTCGCCATAGGCACGGAGATCCTGCTCGGGGATCTCGTGGACACCAACTCGGCCTGGCTCTCGCAGCGGCTGGCCGCCCTCGGGGTGAACGTGTACCGGCACACCGCGGTGGGGGACAACCGGGAGAGGATCGTGGCCGCCCTGCAGGAGGCCGCCACCCGCTCCGACCTGGTGGTGACCACCGGGGGGCTCGGGCCAACCCCCGACGACCTGACCCACGAGTGCCTCTCGCTGCTCACCGGCCGCCCGCTGGTGGAGTACCCGGAGGCCCGCCGCCACGTGGACGAGATGTTCCGCCGCTTCGGGAGGAAGCCGACGCCCTCCAACTACAAGCAGGCCCTCTTCCCGGAGGGGGCGCGGCTCATCCCCAACCCCTTGGGAACGGCCATGGGGGCGCTGCTGGAGTACGGGGGGACCCTGTTCGCCACCTTCCCCGGGGTCCCCGGCGAGATGCGGACCATGTTCGAGGAGACCCTGGCGCCCCTCATCCGGGAGAGGACAGAGGGCACGATCGTCTCGCGCACCCTGTGGTTCGCCGGGATCGGCGAGTCGGCGCTTGCCGAGAGGGTGCAGGACCTGCTCGACTCCCGGGACCCGACGGTAGCCCCGCTCGCCGGTGAGGGGAAGGTGCGGCTGCGGATCACCACCCGGGCCGCCACGCCCGAGGAGGCGCAGGAGAAGATAGCGCCGGTGGAGCGGGAGATCCTCTCCCGCCTCGGCAGGTACTTCTTCGGCGAGGACGACGAGACGCTGGAGAGCGCCGTGGGGCGGCTGCTGAAGGAGCGGGGCGAGACCCTCGCGGTGGCCGAGAGCTGCACGGGGGGGCTGCTGGCCAAGCGGCTGACGGACGTCCCCGGCTCCTCGGCGTACTTTAAGGAGGGGATCGTCGCCTACTCCAACGAGGCCAAGGAGCGGCTGCTGGGGGTCCCCCGCAAGATGCTCGCCGAGCACGGCGCCGTCTCCGAGCCGGTGGCCCGCAGGATGGCCGAGGGGGTCCGGGAGCTCTCCGGGGCGGACTACGGCCTCTCGGTTACCGGCATCGCCGGGCCCGGCGGCGGGACGGCGGAGAAGCCGGTGGGGCTGGTGTGGGTCGGGATGGCTTCCCGGGAAGGGACCGAGGCGGTGCGCCTGGACCTCTCCGCCTGGGCCCGCTCGCGGTCCTCCATCCGCGAGCGCAGCGTCAACATGGCCTTCGATCTTCTTCGCCGGGCTTTGAAAAAGGCCAAAGAAGCTTAAAAATCCTCCTTGCCGCGCTTCCTCCCGGGTAGTACACTGCGCTCAGGTTGACGGCACGGAAAGGAGGTGATCCAGATAGACGCACCGAGCAGTAGCCGCGGGTATCTTCTGGGAGAGGTGGCTCTGACCTAGAGAACCTCCAAAATCCCGGCGGGAATCTGGGTCACACATTCCGCCTCTTCGGTAGTTGCAGGCGGACGTGCTGGAACAACCAGATACCTGCGTAAGCTCAGTAAGGGTGCGTCCCCCCGGAGATCCTCCGGGGGGACGTCTTTCTCCGCCTCAGCGCTCCCCGATCGGCACCCACCTCCTGCCCTTCTCTCCGGTGTAGACGGACCGGGGCCGGATGAGGCGGCCTTGCTCCTGCTGCTCCATGCAGTGGGCTATCCAGCCCGCCACCCGGGACACGGCGAAGGTGGGGGTGAAGAGCCCGGCCGGCAGCCCGAGCCCGTGCAGGAGCAGCGCGGTGTAGAACTCGACGTTGGTCTGCAGGTTGCGGCCCGGCTTGTACTCCTCGAGGAGCCTGAGCGCCGTCCTCTCCACGTGCAGGGCCAGCTCGTAGAGCCCCCGGTCCCCGCCGCTCCCGTACAGAAGCTCCGTCGCCTCCGCGAGCACGTCGGCCCGGGGATCGCGCACCTTGTAGACGCGATGGCCGAAGCCCATGAGCCGCTCGCCCCGCTCCAGCCTGCCGCGCAGTACCTCCTCGGCCCTCTCGGCGGTCCCGATCTCGAAGACCACCTCCAGCGCGGGGCCGGGGGCACCGCCGTGCAGCGGTCCCTTGAGCGCGCCGACGGCCCCGGCGACGGCGGAGACCATGTCGGAGCGGGTAGAGATGATGACCCGGGCGGCGAAGGTCGAGGCGTTCATCCCGTGGTCCACCACGGTGTTCAGGTACGTCTCCAGCGCCCGCACGGCCC
>JADDKG010000053.1 GCA_020253895.1 Rubrobacter sp. | reverse complement strand
CAGGGGGCCCTTGCGGGTGTCCCCCAGGCGCACCTCCACCACCCGGCCCAGAAACAGGTCGTGGTCGCCGCCGGGGTAGATCTCCTCCAGCTCGCACTCGATCGCCGCGAGGGCCCCGGCGGCCAGCGGGGCGCCGGTCCTCCCGTAGCCGCCGCCCAGGGATCTCACCGCCACCAGGCCGCTCGAGCGCTCCGGGGAGGCGAACAGCCGCGAGAGGCCCTCCTGGTCGTCGGCGAGGATGTTGATGGCGAAGCTGCGCTCCTCCCGGATGCGCGGGTTCAGGCGGGCGTCCCTGTGGACGCTCACCAGCATCAGGGGCGGGTCGAGGGAGACCGAGATCACCGCGTTCGCCGTCATCCCCTCGGCCCGCTCGCCGCTTCCGCTCGTGACCACGGTAACCCCGGAGGGAAAGTGGCGCATCGCTCTTTTGAGCGCCTCGCCGCCCGCGCCGAGGTTCTCCCAGCCGCTCTCGGGGTGATGGGCTTTGTCCGGGGGCATCCCTGTTCTCAGTCTCCTTCCCTCTGGCGTGGAGGCCCTACCGGAGAGTGTACAGGCTCAACCCGCCCGCAGCTCCCTTGGCCACCACCGCTCCACCATCTTGCGGTCCGAGCCGTACCAGCGGGCGAAGCCGCCGCTGTGGTAGGCGTCCTCCAGCACTATCTCCTCCGAGCCGGGCAGCAGGGCGCTCTGCACCGGGACCACGCCGTCCCCCGCCACCCGCCCGTCGTCCACGAGCCGCTCGTAGCGGCGGCGGGCCCTGCGGGAGACCGCGCCGTGGGCTGCGGCCCCGGCCACCGAGACGTACCGCAGGCCCGCGGGCCTGTGCAGCGCCCCGGGGAACATCTCGTTTACCTGGGCCAGCGGGGAGAGGCTCTTCCGGTTTGCCACGAGGTGGGGGCTGCCCAGCGTGATCAGGTGGGAGACCCGCCGGTGCCCGGAGTAGCGGCGGCCGCCGTAGGGCTCTTTGCCGCCGATGTACACCCGGCAGGCCACCCCGCCCGCCGAATGCCCCACGAGCACCGCCCGCTCGGCGCCGCTCTCCAGGAGCGCCCGGTCCACGGCGCGGGCTATCTGGAAGATCAGCTGCCCGTACCCGAAGAGCCGGCCCCAGATCCAGTCCAGCGGCGTGATGGAGGCGATGCGCACCTCGGACCCGGAGATCTCGCGCAGCAGCCGGGCGAGCCGCCAGTACTGCCAGGGCCAGGACATGAGGCCACCGACGATCACTATGGGAGTGCCTGCCACGCCGGGAAGTATATCTTTTTAGCCGCAGAGGAGGTTTACAGGAGGCTGGAGCGCACCCCGTCGAGTACGAACTGGGCGGCGAGGGCGGCGATGACCACCCCGAGCACCCGCGAAAGGACGTTCGCCCCGGTCTCCCCGAGGAGGCCCATGATCCTGGAGGCGAGCAGCAGGGAGGCGAGGGTGAGCAGCAGCACCGCGGCGAGCACCCCGATAAAGACCGCCAGCTCCAGCGCACCCCTCCCGCCGGTGTAGAGGAGCACGGTGGCTATCGCGCCGGGGCCGGCGATGAGCGGGATGGCGAGGGGGAAGACGGAGATGTCGTGGTCGTAGTGGTCCTCCTCCTGCTCCCTGACGGTGCGCGAGCGCAGGCCGCGGGGGGAGGAGAAGACCATGTCGAGGGCGAGGATGAACAGCAGGATCCCCCCGGCGATCCTGAAGGCGGCGAGGCTTATGCCGAGCGCCCCGAGCAGCACGTCCCCGGCGAGGGCGAACCCGAGGAGGATCGCCGCCCCGAGGAGCGCGCCCCTCACCGCGGTCTCCCGCTTGCGCTTCCTCGGGTACCCGCTGGTGAGCGCGGCGAACACGGGGGCCAGCCCCGGCGGGTCAACCACCACCAGCAGCGTCACGAAGGCGTTAAAGGCGTAGTCGAGCACCCTACAGCAGCTCCGGCCTCTCCCACCTTCGCCCGCGGACGTGGTGGTCTATAAAGCCGAGGACGGTCCGGTACCACAGCAGGGAGTTGTTTGGTTTGATCACCCAGTGGTTCTCGTCGGGGAAGTGGAGGAGCTTCGCCTCCACCCCGTGCCGCTTCAGGGCGGTCCAGAGGGCCAGGGCCTCGCTGACGGGGACCCGGTAGTCCAGCTCCCCGTGGATGACGAGCATGGGGGTCCTCATCCTCCCGGCGTGCGTGTGGGGGCTGTTCTCGCGGTAGCGGGAGGGGTCCTCGTAGGGGTTGCCGAACTCCCGCTCCCACCAGGTGCCGAGATCTGTGGTGTCGTGGAAGCCCTCCAGGTTCCACAGGCTGGCGTGGGAGACGAGCGCCTGGAAACGGCTGGTGTGGCCCGCGATCCAGTTGACCATATACCCCCCGAAGGAGCCGCCGAGCGCCGCCGCCCGCCCGCCGTCGACCTCCGGGCGCTCCGCCGCGGCCTCCACCGCCCGCAGGAGGTCGTCGTAGACCACCTCCCCCCAGCGCCCCCACCCCCGCCGGATGTGCTCCATGCCGTAGCCGGTGGAGAGCGCCGGGTCGGGCAGGAGCACCGCCCACCCGTCGCCGGCGAAGACGTGCGGGTTCCAGCGCCAGTGCCAGCCGTTCCAGGAGTTGAGCGGCCCACCGTGGATGAGAACGGCGAGGGGGGCCGGGCGCTCCGGCGAGGCGTCCCGGGGGAGCAGGAGCCACGAGGGGACGCGGGCTCCGTCGCGGGCCCGGGCCTCCACCCTCTCCACGCGCGCCGGTAGCCTGAGCTGCTCGAGCTCCGGGAAGCTGCGCAGGCGCCGCGGCTCCGCCCGCGGTTCGGCGGCGTCGAGGATTACCGGGTGCGGCGGCTCCCCCACCCCGGAGCGGAGGGCGTAGAGGGTGCGCCCGTCGGGGGCCGAGCAGAGCTCGGAGAAGGAGCCCTCGCCGGTCAGGCGCTCTGCACGGCCTCCCCCGGCGGGCACCCTGTAGACCGGAACCCGCCCGTCGCAGGAGGCGGTGAACAGAACGGAGCCCGAGTCCGGGGCCCAGACGGGGGTTCCGGGCCACAGGTCGAACCCCTCCAGAAGATCCCACCCCTCCCCTGTCTCCAGGTCGAAGACCCAGAGGCTCCGGTCGCCCGGCCGTCCGGGCACCGACCTCTCCTCCCGCACGACAGCCACCCTGCGGCCGTCGGGGCTGCACCGCGGCGAGCTGTACCAGGCGTCGCCGGCGAGGGTGCGCAGCCGGCCGGTGGAAGGGGCCACCGCCACGAGCGCCATGACCCTCTCTGCGAGATCCCCGTGGTCGCTCCAGCGGGTGGCGACCACGGTGGAGCCGTCGGGACTGATGTCGTACGAGGAGAGCTCGAGCCGGCCGCCGGGTATGAGATCCCGGGCCTCCTCTATCCGCCCGTCCTCCGCTCCGGGGAGCGGGGCGTGGTACAGACGCCTCTCGCGCGGGCCGAGGTAGTGGTCCCAGAAGCGGATGGGGTAGCCCTCGAGGAGCCGGGCCTCGACCCCGGCCTCCCGCCGGGCCTTCTCCCACTCCGCGTCCTCCTTCCAGCCCCCGGATGCGGGGCGGACCCCCACGGCCAGGAGCAGGTCCCCGCTCTCGGGGGCGACGGCGAAGCCCTCGACCCCTCCGGGAGGGGCGGCGAGGGGGTAGGCCTCGCCGCCGGGCGGCAGGAGCCAGAGCGCGGGCCTCTCCCCGGCCTCTTCTTTCTTCTCCTCGCCGGTCTGGGGGTCCGGACGCCGGGAGATGAAGAGCAGCGACCCGTCGGGGGCGAAGGCGGCGGCCCCCTCCCCGGGCGCGGAGCGTGTGATCCTGCGGGGCGGGGCCTCCTCGCTCAGCTCAAAGACGGAGGTGACAAGCCGCCGCCGCTTCTCGTCCGGCCGGGCGACGGAGGCGACGAGCCTCCTCCCGTCCGGGGAGAGGGCGAGCCCGGTGAAGCGGGGAAGCGAGATCAGGGTCTCTGCCGTAAAGCGCGCTTCTTCCTGCATGCGGCCATGTTAGCTCCCCCGCGCCCCGTCTTCAGCCGGCCGCCAGGCGGCGGAGACCTCCAGGGCCCGGTCCCGGGTGCCTCCGTCGAGGGCCGTCTCCCGGGCGCCGTAGCGCTCGCGGAGCTCGGACTTCAGGGCCCCCACCACCCGGAGCACCCCCGCCGGCAGGTCCCCGACGCTCCCCGGCCGGAAGGGGCGCCCGAGGGCAGCGTACACCCGCTCCAGCACCGGGACGAGCTCTACGGTCCGTTCGGCCAGCACGAGGGCCTCCAGCCGGGCCGCCCGGCGGGTTACCCGCTGGGCCAGGCCGGCGTGCTTGACGCCCAGCTCCCCGCCCGAGCGGACCGAGTAGGCCCCCGGGCAGAACTCGCCCTCCACCTCCCCGCCCTCAGCCGCGACCCCGAGCCTCCACAGCGCCGCCACCAGGAGGTCTACACCCTCCGCGTAGCGCTCGTAGAGCCCCTGGCGCAGGTTCCCGACGGGGAAGGTGAGGGAGAAGGAGAGCGAGCCCTCGTTCGCCGCCACCGCGCCGCCGCCGGAGTTGCGGACCAGCACCGGAAACCCGAACCCCCGGGCGGCCCGCGCCGCCTCCGCAAAGCCCTCCAGGCGGGTCTCCGGCCGGGTGAACGCGACGTAGCGCGGCGAGCGCCACAGGAGGACGGTCGGGCCGCGCTCGCCCGCGCCCACCTGCTCCAGCACAGCCTGCTGCAGCCCGAGCCCCTCCTCGGGGCGGGCGAGCAGCCCGGCGTCCAGGATCTCCAAGCGCTCCTCCTCGTTTCTCCCGGGCCCCTGCGGGCGTCCGTGCGGTGCTAAGATAGCAGCTTGTGTCCGGGCTTGGGGCAGCAGCGGTATGAAGGTCGTGGCTCTGGCCGGCGGGGTCGGAGGGGCGAGGCTCGCCGCCGGGCTGCAGGAGGCCCTCCCGGCGGGCGACCTCACCGTGGTGGTCAACACCGCCGACGACTTCGAGCTGTGGGGCCTCTACATCTCGCCGGACCTCGACACCGTCATGTACACCCTGGCCGGGCTCGAGAACCCCGAGACGGGGTGGGGGATACGGGGGGACACCTTCTTCTCCCTGGAGATGCTCGGCCGCTACGGGGAGGACACCTGGTTTCTGCTCGGCGACCGGGATATGGCTACCCACATCCTGCGCACCGTCCGGCTCAAAGAGGGCAGGACGCCAACCGAGGTGGCCGCGGGCCTCGCCGGGGCGCTGGGGGTCCCCGCCCGCCTGCTCCCGATGTGCGACGAACGGGTCTCCACAGTGGTGGAGACCCCCGGCGGGCCGCTGGAGTTCCAGGAGTACTTCGTACGCAGGGGCCAGCGGGATGAGGTGCTCGGGGTGAGCTTCCGGGGCATCGAGCGGGCCCGGCCCACCCCGGCCGTCCGGGAGGCGCTGGCTTCTGCCGGGCTGATCGTCCTCTGCCCCTCCAACCCGGTGGTGAGCATCGGCCCCATACTCGCGGTGCCCGGGATGAAGGAGGCCCTCTGCGGCTCCCGGGCCCCGAAGGTCGCGGTCAGCCCCCTCGTCGGCGGGCGGGCGCTCAAGGGCCCGGCGGACCGGATGCTGCTCTCGCTCGGGCACGAGCCCTCCGCCCGGGGGGTGGCCCGGCTGTACCGGGGGCTGGTGGACGGGATGGTCATCGACCGGGTTGACGAGGACGAGCGGGAGGACATCGAGGGGCTGGGGATGGAGGTGCTGGCGACCGATGCCGTGATGCGCGGCGCGGAGGACCGGGCGCGCCTGGCCCGGGAGGTGCTGGGGTTCGGCCGGGGGCTGGGGCGATGAGCGTCTTTGCGGTCGTCCCGGTAAAGGAGCTGCGGGGGGCCAAGAGCCGGCTTGGGCCGGTCCTGGACCCGGTAGGCCGGGCCGGGCTTACCCTCCACATGCTGCGGCGGGTGGCGCCGGCGCTCCGGGGCGCCGGGGTGCGGCGGGTGCTCGTGGTGAGCCCGGACCCGGCGGTGCTGGAGGAGGCGCGCCTGCTGGGGGCCGAGGGGCTGCGGCAGGAGGGCTCCGGCCTCAACCCCGCCCTGGAGGAGGGGCGCAGGCGGGCGCTGGCGGAGGGGGCCGGGGCCCTGCTGGTGCTCCCGGCCGACCTCCCGCTCATAGAGCCCGCCGACGTGGCGGCGCTGCTCGAGGTCGCCGGAGAGGAGCCGTGCGCCGTGATCTCGCCGGACGCCGCCCGGTCGGGGACCAACGCCCTCCTGCTGCGGCCCCCCGGGGCGCTCCCCTTCTCCTTCGGGCCCGGCAGCTTCGGTGTCCACCTGCAGGCTGCCCTGCGCCGGGGGGTCCGGGTGCGGGTCTGCGAGCGGCCCAACGTGGCCTTCGATCTGGACTCACCGGAGGATCTCGCCCGCCTCGAGGCCTCGGGAGGGGTGCAATACCGGCCCCGGAGGGCTTAAACTTGGGGCCCGCCCCGCTTTGATGCGCGGGCGAGCGGAGTGCGGTGCGCCGAGCGAAGGAGCGTGGGCTGCAGTGAGAACCAGTGATCTGCGCGTAGAGAGCATCCGACCCCTCATACCCCCCGCCATCCTCCTGGAGGAGCTGCCCCTCTCGGAGGAGGGGGCCCTCACGGTCAGCCGGGCGCGGCAGGAGATCGTCCGGATCCTCAACGGCGAGGACGACCGGCTTATCGCCGTGGTCGGTCCCTGCTCGGTGCATGACACCTCGGCGGCGCTGGAGTACGCCCGGCGGCTGGGTGGGCTTGCGGAGGAGCTGCGCGGGGAGCTTTGCCTGATCATGCGGGTGTACTTCGAGAAGCCCCGGACCACCGTCGGATGGAAGGGGCTCATCAACGACCCGCACCTGGACGGGAGCTTCGCGGTGAACGAGGGGCTGCGGATGGCCCGCAGCCTGCTGCTCGACGTCGCGGAGCTGGGGGTGCCCGCCGGGTGCGAGTTTCTGGACCCGATCTCGCCGCAGTACTTTACCGACGCGGTGGCCTGGGCGGCGATCGGGGCCCGCACCACCGAGAGCCAGGTGCACCGGCAGCTGGCCTCCGGCCTCTCGATGCCGGTGGGCTTTAAGAACGGGACCGGCGGCGGGGTGCAGATAGCGGTGGACGCCGTGCGGGCCGCCGCCCACCCGCACAGCTTCCCCGGGGTGACCCGGCAGGGGCTGGCCGCCGTCGTGACCACCACCGGAAACCCGGACTGCCACGTGATCCTTCGGGGTGGCAAGAACGGCCCGAACTACGACGAGAGGAGCGTCCGGGAGGCCCTGGAGGCGCTGCGTCGCTCCGGCCTGCCACCCCGGGTGATGGTGGATGCGAGCCACGCCAACAGCGGCAAGGACTACCGCCGCCAGCCCCTCGTGGTCCGGGAGGTCGCCGGGCAGGTGGCCCGGGGCGAGAGGGGCATCGTGGGGGTGATGCTGGAGAGCTTCTTGGTGGAGGGGAGCCAGGAGCTCACGGAACGCTCCCGGCTGACCTACGGACAGAGCATCACCGACTCCTGCATGAGCTGGGAGATGACGGTGCCGACCCTCCACGAGCTGGCGGAGGCGGTGAGGGCCCGCCGCGCCGTCCGCGTGGGCTGAGGGCCATCCCGTGCGCCCGGTGGAGATCCTCCCCGTGGAGGGGATGCCCGAGGTGGGCCCCGGGGACGACCTTGCGGCCCTGATCCTCGCCTCCGCCGGGGGTACGCTCGCGCCCGGGGACGTGCTGGTGGTGACCCACAAGGTCGTCAGCAAGGCCGAGGGCCGGCTGGTGGACCTCCGGGAGATCACCCCCTCCCCGCTCGCCAAGTCCTTCGCCGCCCGCCACGGCAAGGACCCCCGCCACGTGGAGGTGGTCCTGCGCGAGAGCCGCCGGATCGTCCGGATGGAGCGCGGCCTGATCATCTCTGAGACCCATCACGGCTTTGTGTGCGCCAACGCCGGGGTGGACGCCTCCAACGTCCCGGGCGACGAGACGGTGTGCCTGCTCCCGCTCGACCCGGACGCCTCTGCCTCCCGCCTCGCCCGGGCCCTCCGCGAGCTCACCGGCCTGGAGCTGCCCGTCATCATCTCGGACTCCTTCGGCCGCCCGTGGAGAAACGGGATCACCAACGTGGCCATCGGGCTCTCCGGTATGAGCCCCTTCGCCGACTACCGGGGCCAGACGGACCCCCACGGCCGTACCCTGGAGGCCAGCGTCCTCGCCGTGGCCGACGAGCTGGCCGCCGCCGCCGAGCTCGTCATGGGGAAGACCTCCGCCGTCCCCGCCGCCATAGTCCGCAACTACCCCTACAAACCCGCCCCCGGCGCCGCCAGAGACCTCCTCATGGAGCCCGGAAAGGACCTGTTCCGGTAAAAATTTCGTAAATCCGACAAAAAATCTCGGATTTTCTATTGACGCCCTTCTGGGTGGTGCTTAGTATCCTGGGCATGATCTTCTTGGAGGGCATGCGCGGGACGAGGCGTAGCGTACCGGGGGAGGTTTCCGGGATGTCTGCGCGAATGCGATGTAGCGCCTGAGGATTTTCCGGCCCGAAGCTTTCTGTGAGCATCCGTAGTTTGTTTCAGGCTGCCTTTTATCTTCTGGAGGGGAGGAACGTTTCTCATGCCGGAGGCGCCCGCTAAGGAGCGCAGGGTAGAAGAGGAGGTTCGCGAGGAGGTCTTGCGGGCCGCCGGGGAGCTGGAGGGGGCGGAGCCGCAGGAGGTTCTGCGGTGGGCCGTCGGGCGGTTCGGGAGGAGGCTCACCCTCTCCGTCTCTTTCGGCGGGCCGGAAGGGATGGTTCTGCTGGACATGCTCTCGCGGATAACCGACGACGTGTGGGTCTTCACGCTCGATACCGGCTTTCTCTTCGAGGAGACGGTCAGGTTCAGGGAGGAGGCCATGCGCCGCTACCGGCTCCCGCTCCGGGTGGTGCGTCCCGGGCTCTCCCTCGAGGAGCAGGTCGAGCGGTACGGGCCGCAGCTCTGGAGCT
>JADDKG010000052.1 GCA_020253895.1 Rubrobacter sp. | reverse complement strand
CAAGCTGAACAGGCTGCGGGCCATCTACGAATCCAACAAGGAACGGGGCGGCCCGGCCCTTGTCCCCTACCCCGGCAAGGACAGGCCCGTTGTGTCCCGTACCCCTGACGGTTCCCTGACCGCTACGGCGGTCGTTAAGGACCCCGAAGGGATGCACTGCCGGGCGTGGGCCGTTATCAGGGAATTCCTTCAGGAACGGGATGCGACCATAACGATACGTTGGCGGGGACGAACCGCGACCCTTACCGGCAGGACCGTATACCCCGGCTTTTCCATTGTGCGTCGCCTGCTGGACCCCGTTAAGTGTGGGGACGAAATGTCCGTGACGGTAGAAGGGCCGGACGCGGCGGAAGTGATGGAAGCCATGCTGCTTATCACGCAAAGGGGCGGCTACCGGAAGGTTCTGCGTTCCGAATATGTCCGCAAGCGCCGGGCCGGGGCTACCGGCTGATACGTCCCGTCAGATGCATCAAAATCCCTTCTGCGGGCCTTGCCGGGGCGGGCCAGTGGTCCGGGTATTCCCTATCCGGCAGCGGCCAATTTCGGGCGGCCTGTGGGCAGCAGATAGCCCCGGTCCTAAGCGGGGTTGGGCCGGGGCTTATGCGGCTACCGCCGCAACGCTATGTGCAATGTCCTGTCCGGTAGCAGCGCCTTGAAACAGAAGGTTGCGGAATCTGACCTTAACGTTCGTCATGCCCTTTATGCCGCTCTACGTGCAGCAGCTCGGGGTGGAGGATCCCGGGCGGGCGGCGGCCTGGGCCGGGCTGCTCAACACCGCCACCGCGGCGACCATGGCGCTCGCCGCCCCCCTGTGGGGCAGGCTCGCCGACCGCTTCGGGCCCAAGCCCATGCTGCTGCGCGCAACCCTGGCGGGGGCGGCCGTGGTGGGGGTTATGGGGCTCGCCGCGAGCCCCTGGCACCTGTTGGGGCTGCGGCTGCTTCAGGGCACGCTCACCGGGACCGTCGCGGCGGCCACCCTGCTGGTGGCGGCGACCGCCCCGGCGGGGAAGGCCGGGCAGCGGCTCGGGACGCTGCAGACCGTGATCTTCACCGCTGCGGCGGCCGGTCCCTTCCTCGGCGGCACCTTCGCGGATCTCGTCGGCATCCGGGCCTCCTTCGGGGTGACCTCCGGGCTTCTCGCGGTCTCGGGAGCCCTGATCCTCCTCGGGGTCGACGGGGCGCGGGCCCCCTCGGGCGCGGAGGAGGAGCCCCGGGAGGAGAGGGCCGGGGGCGCGGTGCCCTGGCTCGGCCTTGTGCCGGTGCTTGTGGCCCTCTTCGTGGTCCAGGCCTCCAACACCGGGGTAGCCCCGGCGCTGCCCGGCTTTATAGCGGAGCTCATGGAGGAGCCCTCCGGGGTGGCCAGCCTGGCGGGCCAGATCCTGGGCGCCGGCGCGCTCGCCGCGGCGCTCGGCTCGTCGGTGGGGGGCAGGCTTGCCCAGAGGCTCGGGGCCCGGACGGTGATCTTCTGCTCCCTCGTGCTCGGCGGGCTGGCCTTCCTGCCGCAGGCCGCCGTGCAGAGCGTGGCCGCGCTGTGGGCGCTGCGGATCGCGGCGAGCTTCTTTATCGGGGCGGTGGTCCCGGTGGCGAACCTGGCGGTGCGCCAGGCCGTGCCGCCCGAGAGGCAGGGGCGGGCTTTTGGGGTGGCCGCCTCGGTGACCTCCGTGGCCTTCGGGGTGGGCCCGCTGGGAGGCGGTCTTCTGGCCTCGGCGTTCGGGTTCGAGGCCGCGTTCCTGGTGCCGGGGGTGCTCCTGCTGGCCGCGGCGGGCGTCCTGCTGCTGGCGCCGCGCTCCCGGGCCCGGGCGGCCCGCATCCTGAAGGCGGCCGCGGCCCACATCATCCGCTAGCCCCTCTTCAGGCGCCGAGCCTCCCCGCCAGCTCGGTGAAGTCCCTCGCTACCAGGTCGAACGCCCCCTCCCGAGGGGGTGGGGCGCCTCCGGGCCCGAACTCCAGCGGCCGCGGGACAAAGGCCGTCCGGAGGCCGGCCCGCATGGCGCCGCGCAGGTCGTCGGGGTGCGCGGCGACCATCATCACCTGCCCGGGGTCGAAGGAGAAGAGCTCCGGCAGCAGGAGGTAGGTTGCGGGGTCGGGCTTGTAGCGCCGGACCCACTCGGCGGAGAGGATGAGGTCCCACGGCAGCCCCGCCCGGCGTGCCATGTTGGTGAGGAGCGCCACGTTGCCGTTGGAGAGCGGGGCCACGATGTAGCGCCGCCTGAGCCGCCGCAGCCCCTCGACGACGTCCGGCCAGGGGTCCAGCCGGTGCCAGGCGGTCACCAGAAAATCCCTCTCCTCCCCCGAGAGCTCCGGCAGGCCGAACCTGCGGAGCAGCACCTCGAGGGAGGCCCGGTGGAGGCCGTCCAGGTTGGTCCAGGGCACCTCGCCGCGCATCACACGCTCCATGGAGGGTCTGTACTCCGCCCGCCAGGCGTCGGCGAACGCCCCCCAGTCCACCTCCCCCAGGGCTCCCCGGCGGCGCCCCAGCTCCTCGCCGGCCCGGATCACACCGCTCCTCCAGTCCACGGTGGTGCCGAACACGTCAAAGAGCAGGGCCTTTATCTCCGCCGGTGCCATGATCCTCCTCCCGTCTTCCCGCCGGGGGCGGGGACCCGCCGGAACATCATATAGAATAACCTGGCTGGTGCAGACGGACCCCGAGGAGAGGCCTTGGCAGGACGCAGGAACATCAACAAGATGATGAAGCAGGTCCAGCAGATGCAGCAGGAGATGCAGCGGGCTCAGGAGGAGCTGGCCCGCGAGACCGTCACCGCCTCCGCCGGTGGAGGTGCGGTCAAGGTCACCATGACCGGGGGGCTAGAGCTAACCTCCGTCGAGATAGACCCCGAGGTGCTGGACCCCGAGGACGTGGAGATGCTCCAGGACATGGTGCAGGCCGCGGTCAACGAGGCGATAAACAGCGCCCAGGAGCTGGCCTCCAGGAAGCTCGGCGGGGTCACCGGCGGGCTCGGGGACCTCGGGCTGAACCTCCCCGGCCTCTAGCGGAAGAGGAGCCTTGGCGACCTACGCGCGGCCCGTAGAACGCCTCATAGCCGAGCTCTCCAGGCTCCCCTCCATCGGTCCCCGGAGCGCCCAGCGGATAGCCTTCCACATCATCCGCAGCAGGAAGGAGGAGGCTCTGGCGCTGGCCGAGGCGCTCCGGGAGGTGAAGGAGCGGATACGCCCCTGCCGGCGCTGCTTCAACCTCACCGAGGGGGAGGAGTGCGACATCTGCCGGGACCCGCGGCGGGACCGGGGTGTGATCTGCGTGGTGGAGGACCCCTACGACATCGGCCCCATAGAGCGCACCGGCGAGTACCGGGGGCTCTACCACGTGCTTGGCGGGGCGCTCTCCCCCCTCGACGGGGTGGAGCCGGAGGATTTGCGCATAGCCGAGCTGGTGGAGCGGGTCAGGAACGAGGGAACCCGGGAGCTGATCCTGGCGACCAACCCGAACACCACCGGCGAGGCCACCGCGATGTTCATCGCCCAAGAGGTACGCGAGCTCCCGGTGCGGGTGACGGCGCTGGCCAGCGGGCTGCCGGTGGGGGGCGACCTGGAGTACGCCGACGAGGTGACCCTGGGCCGTGCCTTCGCCGGGCGGCGTGAGCTCTAGGATTACCTCCCGCCCGGGTGCCTCCCCGCTCGCGGGGATGGACGGTCGCGCCCTGGAGGGGCTCGGCCGGGTGGTGGCCAGCCTCCGCCCCCGGCGGGCGGGCTTCGCCGGGCTGCCGGAAGACCTCCACCCCGCCCTGCGCGAGGCCCTCCGGCGGGGCGGGATGGACCGCCTGTACACCCACCAGCGGGAGGCCTACGAGCGGCTGCGGTCCGGGGAGAACGTGGTGGTCGCCACCGCCACCGCGAGCGGGAAGTCCCTCTGCTACAAGCTCTTCGCCTTCCAGAGCGTCCTGGAGGATCCCCGCAGCCGGGCCCTCTTCCTCTACCCCACCAAGGCGCTCGCCCAGGACCAGCTCGGCAAGATCCGGGCCTTCGGGCTCCGCGGCGTCCGCCCGGCCACCTACGACGGCGACACCCCCCAGGCCCTGCGGGCGGACGTCCGCCGGCGGGCGAACGTCGTCCTCACCAACCCCGACATGCTCAGCGTGGGCATCCTCCCCAACCACGACGCCTGGGGGCCCTTCCTGCGGGGGCTGAGGGTGGTGGCGGTGGACGAGGCCCACGTGCTGCGAGGGGTCTTCGGCTCGCACGTGGCGGCGGTGCTGCGGCGGCTGCGGCGGGTGGCCGCGCTGCACGGCGGCGACCCCCGCTTCGTCCTCACCAGCGCCACCATCGCCAACCCCCAGGAGCTCGCGGAGACCCTCACCGGGCTCCCCTTCTCCCCGGTGGAGCGGGACGGCGCCCCCTCCGGGGAGCGGCGGGTGATCTTCCGCAACCCGCCGCTGCTGGACCGGGAGCGCGGCGAGCGGCGGAGCCTGCTGACCGAGGGGGCGCTGGTGTTCGCCGCGCTCGTCTCGCAGGGGGTGAGGACCATAGCCTTCGCCCGGACCCGCCGGGCTGCGGAGCTCATCTACCGCTACGCCGCCGACCGGCTGGGGCCGGAGGGGGCCCGCCGGGTCTCACCCTACCGCGCCGGGTACACCCCGCGGGAGCGCCGGGAGATAGAGGGCCGCCTGTTCAGGGGCGAGCTGCTCGGGGTGGTCTCCACCAACGCCCTGGAGCTGGGGGTGGACGTGGGGTCCCTGGACGCGGCGGTCTGCTGCGGGTACCCGGGCAGCGTGGCCTCCGTCTGGCAGCAGTGGGGCCGGGCCGGGCGCGGGGAGGGGCCCTCGCTCGCCGTCTACATCCCCGGCCGGGACGCCCTGGACCAGTTCCTCTACGAGAACCCGCAGCGGATCCTGGGGCGGAGGGTGGAGGCCGCCCGCCTCACCCTGGAGAACCCGTACATCCTCGCCCCGCACCTGCTCGCCGCCGCCCACGAGGCCCCGCTGGAGCCCCGGGACGAGGAGTTCTTCGGCCCGCGATACGGCGGGGTGGCCGCGGACCTCGCGGGGTCCGGCGCCCTCCTCCGGAGCGGGGGGCGGCTGGTTTACGCCGGCGGGGACGGCCCGGCCCGCAGGATCTCGCTGCGCTCCGCCTCCTCGGAGACGGTGGTGATCGCCGACGGAGACGGGGAGCTGGTCGGCACCGCGGAGGCCGCCCGCGCCCCTTCCGAGCTCCACCCGGGGGCGGTGTACCTGCACCGCGGGGCGGCCTACGAGGTGGAGCGCCTGGACCTCGCCGCCCGCCGGGCGCTGGTGCGCCGGGTGCCGGACCGCTTCTACACCCGGCCGCGGGTCGAGACGGACGTGGAGATCCTGGAGGAGCTGGAGGAGCGCCCGCTCCGGGGCGGGGCGGTCCTCCACCGGGGCCGGGTGCGGGCCACCGACGCGGTCACCCACTACAAGAAGGTGAGGGTCGCCGACGACCGGGAGGT
>JADDKG010000051.1 GCA_020253895.1 Rubrobacter sp. | reverse complement strand
GAAGGATCACCTCGCCGCCGAGCTCCGCGCCGTCGGCCAGATATCCCAGGAACAGGTTGGCGTCGGTCACCGTGGGTTCCTCCCCACCCTGGCCATAGGCTGCGGGGCCGGGGTCGGCCCCGGCCGAATGCGGCCCCACCCGCAGGGCCCCGCCTGCGTCGGCCCAGGCGATCGAGCCCCCGCCCGCCGAGACGGTGTGGACGTCGACCATCGGGAGCTTTATGGGGACGCCGGCGACGACCGTCTCGGTCGTCGTCTGCGCCTCGCCACCGAGGATGGTCGCGACGTCGGTGGAGGTGCCGCCCATGTCGAAGGTGAGGAGGTCGCGGTGGCCGGAGAGGGAGCCCACGTAGGCGGCCCCGACGACGCCCCCCGCGGGCCCGGAGAGGACGCAGCCTGCGGCGTCGGAGATGGCGTCCTCCACCCGCACGACGCCGCCGGAGGACTGCATGATCAGGGGGGCGGGGAGCCCCGCCTCCTCCGCCTTCCGCTGCAGGTTCTTCAGGTAGGCGGCGAGCCTCGGGGCCAGGTAGGCGTCGGCGGCGGTCGTCGAGAACCGTTCGTACTCCCGGAACTCGGGCAGGACCTCGCTCGATAGGGAGACGTGCACCCCGGGGAGCGCCTCCCTGAGCTCCTCCCCGACCCTTTGTTCGTGCTCGGGGTGGGCGAAGGCGAAGAGCAGGCAGACCGCGACCGCCTCCACCCCCGCCTCGCTCACGGCGGCGACGGCCTCCTTCAGGCTCTCCTCGTCGAGGGGCTCTATCTCGCCCTCCGGCCCCATGCGCTCGCGGACGGTAAAGCGCAGTTCGCGCGGGACGAGGGGCGGGGGACGGTCCTTTGTGAGGTCGTAGAGCGAGGGGCGGTTCTGGCGGGCTATCTCGAGAACGTCCCGGAAGCCTTCGGTGGTGACGAGGGCGGTGCGGGCGCCCCGGCGCTCCAGGAGGGCGTTCGTCGCGACGGTCATCCCGTGGGCCAGCGCCGCTACCGCTCCCGCTTCGATCCCTGCGGCCTCCACGGCGTTCATCACGCCCACCGACTGGTCGCGCGGGGTGGAGGGGACCTTCGCGGTGACCGCGTCGCCGCCGCCGAGGGCGACCAGGTCTGTGAAGGTGCCGCCGACGTCTACACCGAGCCGGAACATCTTCAAGCCTCTATCCCCGTTCGCCGATAAGCCGGCGTTCCGGGGGCTCGTCGGCGTAGATGTCCTTCCGGTAGGTTTCCTCCGCCAGGGCGTAGCAGAGGACGCTCAGGGCGCAGACCGCGGCGACGTAGACGGAGATCAGGAGCGTGCCACCCGCCGGGTAGAGCGAGGTGGCGATGAGCGGGGCGAGGGCGCCGCCGAAGATGCCGGAGATCTGGTAGCTGAAGGAGGCCCCCGAGTAGCGCACCCGGGTCCCGAAGAGCTCCGCGTAGAAGCTCGCCTGGGTGCCGTAGACCGCGGCGTGGGCGACGGCGAGCCCGACGACGGTGGCCAGGACGATCAGGACCGGGGACTCCGTGTTGAGCAGCCCGAAGAACGGGAAGGTCCAAAGACCGAGGAGGGCGGCCCCTCCTATGAGGAGGGGCTTGCGGCCCACCCGGTCGGAGAGCGCGGCGAAGGCGGGGATGGTAAAGATCTCGACGAGCGCCGCGATGGAGACCGCCAGCAGCCCGACGTCCCTGGAGAGGCCGAGGTTGGAGGAGATGTGGGTGAGCGAGTAGACGGCGAGGATGTAGAAGGCGGCGTCTATGCCGATGCGGGAGCCCACCCCGATCAGCACGTTCCTAGGGTATGTGCGCAGGACGTCCACTATGGGCATCCGGGCCTCCGTGCCCGACTCGCGCACCCGCTGGAACGCCGGGCTTTCCATTATCCTCAATCTTATAAAGAGCCCGACCCCGATGAGGACGATCGAGAGCAGGAACGGCACCCGCCAGCCCCAGGACTCGAAGGCGTCTCCCGAGAGCGCCGAGACGGCGGCGAAGACCCCGGTGCCCAGCACGAGCCCGGCGGGCACGCCCATCTGCGGCCAGCTGCCGTTGAGCCCGCGCTGGTCCCCCGGGGAGTGCTCGACGGCCATGAGGACCGCCCCGCCCCACTCGCCGCCGAGCCCCAGGCCCTGCACGAGCCGCAGCGCCACGAGCAGGATCGGGGCCCAGATGCCTATCGTCTCGTAGGTGGGTAACAAGCCTATCAGGAACGTTGCGACGCCCATGATGAGGAGCGTCGTCACCAGCATCGCCTTGCGCCCGATCCTGTCCCCGTAGTGGCCGAAGATGACGCCGCCCAGGGGACGGGCGGCGAAGCCGACGGCGAAGGTGGCGAAGGAGGCGAGGGTCCCCGCCAGCTCGGAGAACTCCGGGAAGAAGAGCGCCGGGAAGACCAGGGCCGCCGCGGTGCCGTAGATAAAGTAGTCGTACCACTCGATCGTGGTCCCGACAAAGCTCGCCACGACCACCTTCCGGATGGAGGTCGTCATCCCCTGGTCCTCACCGGCAAGCCTCTCCACCTCTGCCTCCCTGGTGTCGTCCCTACCCTGGGAACGTTAGCCCGAACCGCGGATCCCGGTCAAGCTCCCGGGGTCCTGCGGGCGGCCCGGGCTCCGTCTCTGGTAGCATTTGCCTGGAAGCGGGAGGAAGGAGGAGCCGGTGGAGATACCCAAGGCTATGGTCGTCGAGCGGATCCGCAGCCTGCGCGGTCCGGAGGAGGCTGCGCGGGCGGACGCGGAACTGCCCGAGAAGCTGGACCCCGAGGCCGATGCCGATCTGCTGCGCGGGTACGGGATCGACCCGGAGGAGGTGCGGAGGGGGCTGCGCGGGCAGGCGCCCGAGGCCGGTTAGGAGGTCAGGCGCCGTGCGGACCCTGCATCCGGTCAATGGCCTCTTCGGCAAGGACGTGGTGGTGGAGGACACCGGGGAGCGGCGGGCGAGGGTGGAGGACGTTATCTTCGACCGGGAGACCCGGCGGGTAGCCGCCCTCCTCGTTGGGGGTGGCCTGCTCGGGGGCCGCAGGTTTGTGCGCTGGGGGGAGATCTTGGGGCTCGGCGACGTGATCGTCGTCCGGGGCGGCACGGAGTTCCCCCGTCTCAAGGAAGATCCCGAGCTCAGCGGGCTGCACAAGAACTCTCACACCATCACCGGGACGGACGTGATCCATGCCGGGGAGAAGATCGGCCGGGTCTCCGATATCTTCGTTGATGACTCCGGTACGATCGCCGGCTACGAGGTGAGCCGCGGCCTGCTGGGCGACCTCAGGGGACGCAGGTTCCTGCCCGTGGAGCAGGTGGAGGCGGCGGGCAAAGACGCGATACTCTCCCGCATCTCGGACCTTCCTCCGGTCGGCGAGACGGTGCGCCGGGCGGGGGGCTAGAGGCCGGGGCATCACCGGCGGGGTCCCGTTGTCCGGGCCCAGTAAGCCGGGAGGTGCGGGGTCTCCCACAAAGCATGGCCTTTCTGGCCCTGATCCTGGCTCTCGGCGGGCGCCGCCATCCCGCACCCGCTACGCCGGTGCCGTCCCGTTGGATGGTAGCCGGCGGGACCGCGGGTGGAAAGGCGCGAAGGGGTGGAGATAGTCGGGTCCGGTGGCTCCTAGCGTGTCTCCAGCAGGCCCCTTTGGGCGGCCTGCCGCATCGCCGCCGCGACGTCCACCACCACGGGCCCCTCGCCGTCCGGGACGACGCTCACCCGGTCCCCGAGGCCCCGCTCTATCTCCCGCTCCCCGTCTAGGGCCACCACCCCCGCGCCGGGCTCAAGCCGCACCTCCTCTCCCAGAGGGACCCTCCTGGCCTCCGCGACCCCCACCGGAACGATAAGCCCCGGCGCTAGCGGGACGCTGAGGACCCGTCGGGCCTTCTCCGGGGGAGCGAGGCGGAGGTGCAGCCCGCAGGGCTCCTCCCGCAGGAGGGGGTCGAGGAGCCCGGCCACCGCCGAGAGGCCCACCGCGTCGGGCGAGGCCGAGGCGACAACGAGCTCGGAGACGGCCCCGGGCCTCCAGAGGGCGCGGGCGCCGACG
>JADDKG010000050.1 GCA_020253895.1 Rubrobacter sp. | reverse complement strand
GGAGGCGCTGCTCCGGCGCCAGATCCGGGAGCGCTACCCGGGGTATGGGATCGTGGGCGAGGAGGAGGGCGAGAGCGGGGAGGGGGCGTCGGCGCGCTGGATCGTGGACCCCATCGACGGGACGCGGGCGTTCGCCAGGGGGGTGCCGCTGTACGCGGTCCTCGTGGGACTCGAGGTTGAGGGGCGCTGCGAGGCCGGGGCCGCCTACTTCCCGGCCCTGGAAGAGATGGTCTGCGCCGCCAGCGGGGAGGGGTGTTTTCTGAACGGTCGGCGGGTCCGGGTCTCGGCGACGGAAGACCTCGGGCGGGCGCTGTGCGCCTTCACCGATGCCAGAAGCTTCGGGCGCCACGGACGGGACCGGGAGTGGGAACGGGTCTTAAGGAGCGTGGGCTCCTGCCGGGGCTGGTCGGACGCCTACGGCCACGCCCTCGTGGCCACCGGCCGGGCCGACATCATGCTCGACCCGGTCATGAACCCGTGGGACTGCGCCCCCTTCCCGCCCATCCTGCGCGAGGCCGGCGGCTACTTCGGGGACTGGTCGGGGGAGGAGACCATCTACGGCGGGGAGGCCCTGAGCACCACCCGGCGCCTGCTGCCCGAGGTGCTGCGCCTGCTCGGGGGACAGCCGGCCGCGGAGGACGGCTAGTACTTCGCGATCACCCAGACCGCGTGGACGATGCCGGGGATGTAACCCAGGATCGTCAGGAGTATGTTGATCCAGAAGTGCTTCCCGAAACCCACCTGCAGGAACACCCCCAGCGGGGGCAGCAGGATGGCAACGATTATGCGCAGAAGATCCATCGAGCCTCAGGCCCTCCTCTCGGAAAGACGCGGGTATCTCACCCGGTTGCTACGCGGCAGCCCACGTAGGGTTTCGGCCTACTCCTCCCTCCTGCCCATCGCCTCCAGGTTCTTCTGGTAGAGGGCGAAGGGCGCGTTCAGGAGGCGCACGTAGGACTCCATCGCCCCGGCGAGCATCTCCTGGAAGGCCTCCATCTGGGTCCCGGAGCCCTCCATCAGGCTCTCGAAGAGCCTCCGGCTGCCCTCGACCTGCTCCCGTATCTCCGCAGAGAAGCCCCCCATCAGCCGCTCGGCCAGCTCCGAGTTTCTCTCCTGCAGGGCTGAAACCCGCTCCACCACCTCCCGGTAGGCTTCCAGGTTCTCGCTCAGGGTGCGGTTAGTCCGCTCCTGGCTGCGCAGGGCCTCCTCCACCACCCTCACGTAGGACTCCATCGCCCGGGTGAGCGCCCGGGTCGCCTCCGCCTGGCTCTCCAGCACCCCCACAACCCCCTCGGCCCACTCCTGCGCGAGGCGGAAGTTCCGCTGTTGGGCTTCCACCGCCTCCTGCATCACCTTCCGGTAGGACTCACCGAAAGCCTCCGTGAGCCGCTGGGCCGCCTCCGCGGGGTTCCCTTCGGGCATGGATCTCCTCCTCGTGCGAGCCGCCTTTCCGGCCTCATTCTACCCGTTTGGAGCCTGGGGTAGTCGGGAATACTGCCCGGGGAGCGAAGCGGGAGAAGCCCACGCAGAAACCGCAAGGAGGTCGGTAATACATGCGCGCTATCGTGGCGACGAGGTTCGGCGGACCGGAGGTGCTCGAGGAGCGGGAGGTGGAAAAGCCGCAGCCCGGTCCCGGAGAGCTTCTGGTAAGGGTGGTGGCCGCGAGCGCCAACCCCATAGACGCCAAGTTCAGGGCCAACGGGGACAGCATGGGGCTCGAGGCGCCCGTCATCCTCGGGGCCGACGTCTCCGGGGTGGTCGAGGAGGTCGGGGCAGGGGTGGAGGAGTTCTCCCCGGGGGACGAGGTGTACTACACGCCCGAGATCTTCGGCCCCAAGGCTAACGGGGCCTACGCCGAGTACCACGTGGTCGACGCAAGCATCGTTGCCCTCAAGCCCCCCTCGCTCTCCCACGAGGAGGCCGCGGCGGTGCCGCTCGCCGGGGGCACCGCCTACGAGGCCATAGTCCGGCGGCTCGGGGTGGGCGTCGGGGAGACCGTCCTCATCCACGGAGGGGCCGGGGGCGTAGGCTCCTTCGCGGTCCAGATAGCCCGGGCCTCGGGAGCCCGGGTGATCGCCACCGCCGGCCCGGACAACCAGAAGACCCTCAAGGAGCTCGGCGCCGACGTGGCGCTGGACTACACCAGCGACGACGTAGCCGGGGCGGTGCTAGAGGACACCGGGGGCGTTGGGGCCGACGCCGTCTTCGACACCGTGGGTGGCGAGACCGTCGCCCGGAGCATCGAGGCGACCGCCCCCTTCGGGCGCATGGCCACCATCCTCGGCGCCCAGGGCGACCTCACCGGCATGTACATGAAGAACCAGGCGCTCTACGGGGTGCTGCTCACCCGGGAGCGGGAGCGGCTGGAGGAGATGGCTATCCTCCTGGAGCGAGGCCAGATGCGTCCCCTCATAGACGAGGTGCTGGACCTCGGCGAGGTCGCAAAGGCGCACGAGCGGCTCGACTCGGGGCACGGGCGGGGCAAGATCGTGCTGCGGGTCGCCCGGGAGTCTTGAGCAAGCCCGGCAGGCTGGGAGGATTGACCGGAGTGCCCGGAATGCTCGCCTACCGGGCAAACCAGCTCATCAGGCTCGGGATGGTGCACCTGCTCTCCGGTCCCGTGCCGCTCTACGTGGTCAACGAGTTCCCCAAGTCCGGCGGCACCTGGGTCGGGCAGATGCTCGGCCGGGCGCTAGGGGTTCCCTTCCCCAGAAACCGGTTCCCGGTCCTCCGGCCCTCCATAATGCACGGCCACTACCTCCGGCCCGGAGGGATAAAGAACGTGGTAGTCGTGTGGCGGGACGGCCGGGACGTAATGGTCTCCTGGTACCACCAGCAGCTGATCCCCCACGGCCTCAACGCGCTGCAGGTGGCGAGGTCCCGGCGGGAGCTTCCCCTCGACGACTACGAGGACGTCCGGAAAAACCTTCCAGCGTTCATCGAGTACGCCTTCACCCGCCCGCACGACCCGGCCTTCTCCTGGAGCGACTTCGTGCGCCGCTGGTGGGGACGCAAGGAAGCGGTGCACGTCCGCTACGAGGACCTCCTGCGGGACACCCCCGGCGAGCTCCGGCGGGTGTTCCGGGAGCTCACCGGGGAGCGGCTCCCCCCGGAGCGGGCCTCCGCCATAGCCGAGGAGTTCTCCTTCGAGCGCCAGGCCCGGCGGAGGCCCGGGGAGGAGGACAGGAGCAGCTTCCTCCGCAAGGGGGTGGCCGGGGACTGGCGCAACTACTTCGGCCCGGAGGCCCGCCGAACCTTCGACCGGTACGCCGGAGAGGAGCTGATCCTCCTGGGCTACGAGAGGGACCGCTCCTGGGTGTAGGCGGGCTCCTCTGGCAGGAGAGGCTCCCGTCCGCCGAGCACGCCGGGCCTCCGGCGTCGGGAGAGCTCCTGCAGCACCTCCTCATAGACCCCGCGGGTCTCGCGGGCGGCTCGCTCCCAGGTAAAGAGCGAGGCCCGCTCGATCCCCTTCCAGGAGAGGCTCCGCCGGAGCCCGCCGTCCGAGAGCACCCGCTCCAGCGCCGCCGCCAGCGAGCCCGGATCCCGCGGGTCGACGAGCAGGGCGGCCTCCCCGACCACCTCCGGCACCGCGCTGGCGTTCGAAGCCACCACGGGGCAACCGCAGGCCATGGCCTCCAGCGGGGGCAGCCCGAACCCCTCGTACAGCGACGGGAAGGCCAGGCACTCCGCGTTGGCGTAGTAGAGCGGCATCCGCTCCTGCGGGACCCGCCCCGCGAAGACCACCTCTCCCTCCAGGCCGAGGCGCCGGATCTCCTCCTCCACCGGGCGGCGGAAGTAAGCCTCGGGGTTGCCCGCCCTGCCGACCTTCAGCAGCTTCAGGCGCCGGAAGCGCCGGTCGCGCTTGAGGGCGGCGAAGGCTCTGAGCAGGGCTTTGAGGTTCTTGCGCGGGTGCTCGGCGCCCACGAACAGGATGTAGGGGTCCGCAAGCGGCCGCGGTCCCTGCACCGGACGGTACAGGCTGTGGTCTACACCGTTGTACACCACCCGCACCCTCTCCTCCGGGATGCCCAGGTAGCGCACCACGTCGGACCTGGTGTGCTCCGAGACGGCGATCACCCGGAGGGCCCGCCGGATCCCGGCGTAGTCCATCCGCAGGAAGAGCCGCTCCCGCGCGTTCAGCGGCTGTATGAGGTGCTTGTCGCCAGCAAGGTCGAGGTATCGGATCATGTCGTGCACCGTGATCAGGAAGGGCCTCGCGAGGAACAGCCCGTAGCGGCCCAGATGGTGGTGGCTCAGGTGCAGGATGCCTCCCAGCGAGTTCAGGGTCCACACCAGGCGCAGATCCTCCCGCAACGCCCTGAGGGTGGCGAGGCTGAGGGTGGGAGCATCCAGATCCTTTACCGTCCGGAGCCACACTCCCGTGCGGAACTCCGGCACCCCGAGCTTTTCGGCCAGCTGCCGGGAGCAGGTGGGCATGGATCCGTTGCCGTCTGCTGAGACGTAGGTTACGGGTATAGGAGATCTCTCCAAACAATACCTCCTCTCACGTTGCCTGCATCGCTCACATGCTTTGTCAGGCGTCCGGCCGGACGCCTATGACGAAGGGGGCCTGAGGTCACTCACCGGCGGCCTCTCCTCACCCGGCTCACCCGGCGCCAACCCCGCTCCGGAGCGGCCGGCCAGGACGGCCCGGTAGACGGACTCGATGCGGCTTACCATCCGGTCGTGCCCGAAGTCCGAGACGGCTCTCCGGCGCCCGGCGGCTCCTATCCTGCGGGCGTATGCCGGGTCCCTCAGCAGGGAGAGCATCGCTTCCCCGAGCGCGACCGGGTCCCCGGTCGGAACCAGCAGCCCCTCCCTGCCGTGCCGGATCTGATCCGGTATCCCGCCCACGGCGCTGGCCACCACGGGCACCCCGGCGGCCATAGCCTCCAGCACGACCAGCGGCGACCCCTCCGTCAGAGAGGGTACCACGAGCACGTCGAGATGACGAATGATCTCCCGGGCGTCGGGCCTGAAGCCCAAGAACCGCACCCTACCCCGCAGGCCGAGACGTCCGGCCATCCCCACCAGCTCCTCCCGCAGCGGCCCGTCCCCGACGACCACGAACCGCACGCCGGGAACGCGCGGCGCGATGCGGGCCACCGCCTCAAGGAAGGCCGCCACCCCCTTCTCCGGCTGCAGGCGGGCCACCACACCGGCGAGGCGGCCGTTTCCCTTGACCGCGACCTCCATGGAGTCCGCCCCAGGCGGCTCTATCTCCGGCAGCGCGGTTGGGATCACGCTGATCTTCTCCGGGGGAACACCGTCCCGGCCGATGAGCCGCCGCCGGATGGGGGTGGAGACGGCGATGACGTGCCGGGCCCGGCGGCAGTACCACCGGGTTACCACCCGGGCTCCCCACCCCTGCCACGAGGCCTCGGTGTGCTCGGTAACCACGAGCGGCACCCCAAGCCCCAGGCCCGCCGCGGCAGAGGCCGCCGCAGCGGCGTATACGTGGGCGTGCACGAGGTCGAACCTTTCCCCTCCGGAGAGAAGCCGCCTCAGACCCCGCGCGAAGGCGGGGCTGAACCGCCGCTTGGCCAGCCGCCGCGTCATCGGAAGGACCGGAACGCCCTCCTGCTCCAGAGAGGAGGCGAGAGCACCGCGGGTGGAGCAGGCCACGACCACATCGTGCCCCCGACGCCGCAGGGCCGCCGCCAGCCCCGCGACGTGCCGCTCGGCGCCGCCCAGATCCAACGAGTCCACCACCAGCAGCAGCCGTCCCGGCCCGGCAAGCATCCGGCTCATAATCCCCCTCCCAGCAGCCGTGGAGCCCGCCACCGCCTCCTATCAGCGGAGGGCCCTGGGCTCACACAGCGGCTCAAGCCCCGCCAAAGCCCTAAGCTTCTCCCTCAGCATGAGCAACTGCACAAACAGATCGTGCTCAGCAGCCCCCTCCCTAACCATG
>JADDKG010000005.1 GCA_020253895.1 Rubrobacter sp. | reverse complement strand
GATCGAGGTCCTTGATCAGGAGCGCTCCCGTGGCCGCGAGGAAGACCAGCCCCAGGACCACGCCGGCCCACAGCGCCGCCGGCGCGACCGCAAATCCAAGCCCCAGAGCTACAAACGGGATCGCCACCGCCCCGGTGGCGATGGCCTTGGTCCACACGTAAGCCGGCACCTCCTTGCCCCACATCACGCCCTTGTTCGGCTCGTCGTAGGTGCGCCGGGCCCGCTCAGGCTGGGCTTCTGGCCCCTCACGATCCGGCTTCCTGCTCAGCGGGATGACGCCCTGGACCAACCCACCCCCGCCTCCGTGTCCCTCAGGGGAGTGGTGCCCGACGCCCCGCCGCTGGCTGCTCCACATGTAATCTGAGGCAGGAGGGGCATCCTCAGGAGTGAGTGCGGCCTCATCGCCGTCTATGTAGAAGAGCTTCGGCTTGGTTCCCTTCTCCGGGCGGCGGGCCGTCACCTTCTCGCGGGCTAAAAGCCTGGAGATCTCAGTGGTGGGGTCGTCCATGTCGCCGCTTATGATCGCGTGCTCCGGGCACACGTTGACGCACGCCGGCTCGAGCCCCATGTCCACCCTGTGCGCGCAGTAGTTGCACTTGGCGGCCGTGTGGCTCTCGGGGTCTATGTACAGAGCGTCGTAGGGACACGCCTGGGTGCAGGCCTTGCACCCGATGCACCGCTCGCTGTTGAAGTCCACGATCCCATCGCTGCGGATGTAGAGCGCCGTCACCGGACACGCCTCCACACACGGAGCATCCTCGCAGTGGTTGCAGCGCATCACGTGAAACGCCCTCTGGGTGTCGGGGAACTCCCCCTTCTCAATGTACTTCACCCAGGTGCGGTTCACCCCGATCGGCACCTCGTGCTCGGCCTTGCACGCCACCGTGCAGGCATGGCACCCGATGCACTTGCGGTTGTCTATGATGAACCCGTAGTTGGTCATGCCATCCCCTCTCGGAAAGCCCACGCGGATGCTAACACCGTGCCAAAGTGCGTTGAATAAGCAACATCCGATCACCCCATAGGGAAAAGCTATACCGGGTAGAGGATCAGGGGTTACGGGCGCTTTGCGCGGCGGCGCCCTTGGCGCGTCTGTTCATGGACAGTTGGCAGACGCCGAGCAGGTATTCGTAGAAACCCTTTTCGGTCGGGTTCAGCTCGGCCGAGGGGTTGCGGATGAGGGTGAACCGCCGGGGAACGGAGAACCCCTGGGCTACCGAGAGGCTGCCAGCCTTCAGCTCCAGGCGTATCGCCTCTCGCGACAGGAGCGAGAAACCCAGCCCCGCCTCTATGGCCTCCTTGATCGCGCTGGTGCTCCCGAACTCCATCTGAACGTCGAGGGAGAGCCCCATCTCCGAGATGGCCCGCTCTACGACCTCCCGGGTTCCGGAACCCCGTTCCCTGGAGATGAAGGGCTCCCGGGAGAGCTCCTCGGGACGGACCCCCCGCCGGGACCATGGATGCCCCGGCCTCACGACGACCACCAGCTCGTCTTCCAGCAGCGGCACGCTCTCAAGCGGCCCCCGGACCTCACCGCCCTCTATGACCCCGAAGGCCACCGTCCCCCGGCCCACGAGCGCAACCACCTCCTTGGTGTTCCCCACAAACACCTCGGGGATCACACCGGGATGACGCTCCCTGAAACCCCGCAGCCACGCCGGAAGCAAGTGCTCGCCCAGCGTGGAGCTCGCCGCCACGTACAGCCTCGCCTCCCGCCGGACCCGCAGGGAACGCAAGACCTCCTCCACCCGCTCGACCTCGTCGAGAACCCTCCGCGCCCGCTCGTACAGCAACCTCCCCTGCTCGGTGGGCTCCACCCCCCGCCGCGACCGTACGAGTAGCGGTACCCGGGCCTCCCTCTCCAGCTCGGCGAGCCGCTCGCTCACGCTCGGCTGCGCCAGATACATCCTCCGCGCAGCCCCGGAGATGCTCCCCTCCTCCACCGCCGCACAGAACGCCTCGAGAGACCTGAGCCTCATCTCCCGTCGCTTCTGTTCTTGAAAACGAATATAATGATCAAGTATAGCATTGTCTTCCGTGGGGTCGTATGCGGCCGCGCGCCGCCCATCTTGGCTAAAGGGGATCGCCTGAGGCGCTCGGAGGTGGCCTCCTCGCGCAGGGCGCGCCAGCCGTGAAAGGCCTCTTCGAAACCGGCCGCGAGCGCCGTGGAGGGCCCCTCCACGGCGATCCGTGCCCGGCCCTGAGGCGGAAGACCGTCCGGATAGCGCAACGAGATGCGGCTGTAGCACCCTCCGCCGTGCCCGAGGTAACACTCCGGCGCGGGGAGGTGTGTCGCGGTCTCCTCCAGCAATCCGAGCCTCCGCAGGACGTCCTCGGCGGCGGTGACTCCGGCCGCCGCGGCGGCGTCCGCGGCTCGGGGCAGGCCGGTGGCCGCCGCGTCCCCGACGACGTAGAGCCCCTCCTCGGCAGTCCCGAACCGGGACGAGACCTCCACCAGCGGCCCCTCCCCGGGAAGCTCCGCGAGAACGCGGGACCTCCCGTGCGGCGGCACCACCAGCGCGAGGTCGAAGCCGAGGGAGTCGCCGTCCCGGGAACGCAGGTTGCCGCCGGCGAGGGAGTCGAGCTCCGGTCGGAAGCCGGTCAAAAGCTCCACCCCCTCCGCGGCGCACGAGCGGCGCAGGAAACCCGAGACTTCCTCTCCCAGGGCCTCGAGCGGCTCCTCCTCGGGGGTGGTGAGAAAGACGCGGACGTCGCGCTCCAGCGCGCGGTAGAGGCCGGCGAGCTGCATGGCGAGACCGTAAGGAGCCGGCGGACACCGGTAGGGCAGCGAGGATACGACCACCGCGACGACGCCCTCCCGCAGCTCCCGGACGGCGCGGGAGGCACGTCCGGCCCCGTCGGGATCCCAGAAGGCGAAGACACGCGGGTCCTCTGGCACCGCACCGACGTCCAGGGCGAGGCCCGGAGAAGCGATGACCGCGTCGGCCCGCACGGTAGTGCCATCCTCGAGACGCACGCCCTTCCCGGAGACCTCCCGAACACCCGCGGGTACGACCTCCACCCCCTCCAGCGAGAGGCGGGCGCTCCACCTCTCCGCCGGCGTCTCTCCGAGCAGGGTGGGGATGGTCCCCGGAAGGTAGCGCGCCTCGCCCCGGCGCTCGACGAGCACCACCCGGGCGTGACCCCGCAGCCGCCGGGCCGCGGCCACGCCTCCCAGGCCGGCACCCACGACGGCGACGCTAGCCATCGCCATGACCCTGCCCCCGTATAGCGGCCGGGCGCCCGGCGAGCCCCTCCCGCTCGAAGACGAGCGAGTACAGCGCCATCCCGGCGAACATGGCGAGAACGAAGGCGATCACGGCACCCTTGCCGCTGACGAGCGCGGCCACGGCCGGCCCGGGACAGAAACCCCCGAGCCCCCACCCGACGCCGAAGACGGCGGACCCCACTACCAGACGCGCGTCCACCTTCCTCTTCGTGGGCAGGTCGAAGCGCGGGGCGAGCACCGGGCGCTCCCGGCGCAGCACGAGCTGGAAGGCGGGGAGGGCGACGAGCAACGCCCCGCCCATGACGAAGGCGAGGGTGGGGTCCCAGTTCCCGGCGAGATCCAGAAAACCCAGCACCTTCTCGGGGTTGATCATGCCCGAGACGGCAAGCCCCGCACCAAAGAGAACCCCACAGAAGAGAGCGGCGATCCTGAACATCGTGATCCCCCCTACAGTACGTGGCGGACGATGAAGACCGTGGCGAAAGCGGTCCCCATGAACACGGCCGTCGCGACGACGGAGCGCACCGAGAGCCGCGCCAGACCACACACACCGTGCCCGCTGGTGCACCCCGAACCGAGCCGGGCTCCGAAGCCCACCAGAAGCCCCGCAACGACCATCACCGGTACGGACGCCGGAACCTC
>JADDKG010000049.1 GCA_020253895.1 Rubrobacter sp. | reverse complement strand
GTCTCGGGGTGGGGGGGAAGGGTGAGCTCCCCCGGTGGCTCCTCGCCCGAGAGCAGGGCCGCCTCCGAGCGGGCGAGCAGGATGGTCCGCGCCTCCGGGTTGCGCCCGGCGGCCCGCAGCAGGTCCCGCGGCAGGTCCCCGGGGGCCCGGGTGTCGTCCGGGCGCCGCCACACCGGGCTGAGGGTCAGCGGGGCCGGGACGCCGTCGCGCCGGCGGTCCGCGTGGAAGAAGGGGAAGTAGTTCTCGCCCGGCAGAGCGCGCAGCACCGCGTGTGCCTCCCGGAGGCTGGCGGCCAGGTGCAGGATGCCGTGCCCGGACGGCCCCTCGTAGACCCCCCGCAGCAGCCTCATAGGTTCGTCGCGGAGTCCAGCGCCTCGGCCCGGTCGAGGGCGCGGACCAGGAACTCCAGCACCCTGCGGGCGCCGCTGTAGCCGTGCACCCCGAGCCGCAGGAAGTCCCGCGAGCAGCGGCACACCTGCCCCCGCGCCACCAGCGCCGCGTAGAGGCCCGGGCTGGCCACCACCAGGTCGGGACGCGAGCTCTCTATCCGCTCCAGCTGGCCCCTCCAGTCCGGCGACTCCACCACGTCCACGTCCGGCCCCAGCGCCCGCAGCTCCTCCGAGAGCAGCCGCCGGTCCAGCCGCGGGGCCCCGACCTCCAGCACCACCGCCCCCGCGTCCGCGAGAAACCTGGCCAGCGGCACCTCCAGTCCCGTGTCCCCGGCGAAGAAGATCCTCTTGCCCCGGATGCGGTTGCGCAGGTGTTGCAGCTCCTGCCAGACGGCCCGCGCCCGCCCCAGCTCGCTGGTGGTGGAGCCTGCTGCGTCCGCCACCTCCTGGATAAAGCGGGCCGTGCCGTCCACCCCGATGGGGCACAGCGTCCTCACCGCCCCGGCCCCGCGCCGCCCGGCGGCCTCCAGCGCGGCCCCCAGGTTGGGGTCCAGCGCGGCTACGAGCGTCCCCTCGCCGACGGGAGGCAGCTCCCACACTCCCCCGGCCGGGACCGTCCCGGCCACCGCGACCCCGTCGCGGGCCAGCTCGGAGGAGACCTCCCTCCCCGATCCGGGGGAGTGGACCGCCCCGAGCAGCACCACCGGCCGCCGCAGGGGGACTCGGCGCTCCTCCTCGCCCGCCCGGCCCAGCAGGCTGGCCAGAAGCCCCCCGCCCTTGGCCGGGCGCTCCTCCTCCTTCTGCGCCGGCACCCCGGAGGGGGGCTCCGGGCACAGCCCGAGGAGGGACGCCAGCACCCGGTCCTCCAGGTCGGTGGACAGCACCCCGGGCGCCGGATAGGGCTCGTCCGGGTCCGCCGCGAGCACCGGCATCTCCAGGCGTCGGGCGGCGAGCCGGGCCTCGAACCCGGCGTCCACCCCCAACCGGCGCGCCGCCCGGCCCGCCACCAGCAGCACCGCCTCAATCCCCCTGAAGCCCGCGGCCGCCTCGACGATCCCGGAGGCCACCCGGCCCTGCTCCGGCGGGTCCTCCGGGTCGAGCACGAGAGAGAGGACCCGCGGGCTGCGCGGCGGGGGGAAGGTGCCGGGGGCGGGGGGCGGCGGGACGCACCGGAGCAGGTGGGCCTCGGAGCGGGTCCCCGCCTCCACCACCAGAAGCCCGGGCAGCCGCTCGGCCAGCCCCCCCGCGGCCCCGAGCGGGGGGAGCACGTCGGGGATCCCGGACTCGTTGAGTATGGTCAAGCAGACCCCCTCAAAACCCCGGCGGGCGGCACGCTCCCTCTCCCCTGTGGCACCCGAAACGCCACTAGTTTAAGCCGTGCAGGGTGTCGAGCGCCAGCTCCACCATGTTGTCCACCGCGGCCCTCAGGTCCTCGTCGCTGATCCTGACCACCTCCTCGCCGATGGTGTCCGAGACCGTCAGCAGGCACCCGGCCCGGACCCCGCGCATGGCGGCTATGGTGAAGATGGCCGCCGCCTCCATCTCCACCGCCAGCACCCCCAGCCTGCCCCAGAGCCCTGCCGGGTCCTCCACCGGGTCGTAGAACAGGTCCGAGCTGACCACCGGCCCCATGAAGGTCCGGCGTCCGGAGCGCTCGGCGGCGTGGTGGGCGGCGTGCACCACGTCGAAGTGGGCCGCCGGGGCGTAGGGGAGGCCGCGGGTGAGCGAGGAGACGGTGCCGTCCTGCGGGGCGGCGGCGGTGGCCACGATGAGGTCCCCGAGCTGCAGCTCCCGGTGGTAGCCGCCGCAGGTCCCCACCCGCAGGAGGTTGCGGGCCCCGAGCTGGATGAGCTCCTCGACCACGATCGCCGCGCTCGGGCAGCCCATCCCGGTGGCCTGCACCGAGACGGGCCTGCCCCGGTAGGAGCCGGTGTAGCCGAGCATGCCCCGCTCCCGGGTGACCAGGCGGGGGCTCTCGAAGAAGGTCTTGGCGATGTACTCCGCCCGCAGCGGGTCGCCCGGGAGCAGGACGCTCTCGGCGAAGTCCCCGGGTTCCGCACGCACGTGTACCGGCATACTGGCCTCCCTCCTGTCTCGGTCCTGCCCGGCGCAGGGTGCGCCCTCCAAAGCCCTCTCTAGAGGCTATCCAGGATAGCAGGGGGTGGCGGCGCGGGCTCGGGGGAGAGGCGTAGCGCCCCGGACACCAGCCCGGCGGCCCGCTCGACGTCCCGGCCCCCGTAGAGCCGGGCGACCGGCTGGCCCCGCTCCACCCGGTCCCCCGGGCGCACCAGAAGCTCTACCCCGGCCCCGGGATCTACCGGCTCACCCTTCTTCCGGCGCCCGGCCCCGAGCAGCAGGGCCGCCCGGCCGACCCCGAGGGCGTCGAAGCTCCGGACGTAGCCCTCCCCGGGCGAGAGGACCTCGCGCGTCTTCGGGGAGAGGGGGAGCTCCTCCAGCGCCTCCGCGTCCCCGCCCTGGGCCCGGACGAAGCGCACGAAGAGCTCGTAGGCCGCCCCGCTCGAGAGCGCCCGCCCCACGGCCCGCTCCGGCTCGGGCACCCCTTTGAGCTCCAGCAGCCGGACGGCCACGGCGCGGGCCACCGTCTCGAGGTCCTCCGGGGCCTCCTCCCCCCGCAGAAAGCCGAGGCTCTCCCGGACCTCCAGGGCGTTGCCCACGGCCCGGCCCAGCGGGTGGCTCATGTCCGTGATCATGGCCGCCGCCCGGATCCCGAGGTCCCCGCTGAGGCGGACGAGCAGCCGGGCCAGCTCCCGGGCCTCCTCCGGGGTGCGCATGAAGGCCCCGGAGCCGCACTTCACGTCGTAGAGCAGGTGCCCGGCGCCGGTGGCCGCCTTTTTGGAGACGATGGAGCTCCCGATAAGCGGCAGCGAGTCCACCGTGCCGGTGGCGTCGCGCAGGGCGTAGATCGCCTTGTCCGCCGGGGCGAGCTCCCCGGCCTCGGCGATCGCCAGCCCGACCTCCTCCACCTGCCGCCGGAAGCGCTCCTCGGTGAGCGCGCAACTGAGGCCGGGGATGGACTCCAGCTTGTCTATGGTCCCGCCGGTGATCCCCAGCCCCCGCCCGGAGAGCTTGGCCACCGGAGCCCCGCAGGCGGCGGCGAGCGGGAGGGCGGTGAGGCTGACCTTGTCCCCCACGCCCCCGGTGGAGTGCTTGTCCACGCACCCGGGGAAGGAGTAGCGCTTCCCGGAGTCGGCCATCGCCCGGGTGAGGGCCAGGGTCTCCGCGTAGCCCATCCCCCGGATAAAGATGGCCATGAGCAGGGCGGACATCTGGTAGTCGGGGATCTCCCCGGCCGTGTAGCCCGAGACGACGGAGTGGATGAGGTGCTCGGGGAGCTCCCCGCCCCGTTTCTTGATCTCTATGGCCTCCAGGATGTCGCTCACGGGGTGCCTCCTTTCTGGGGGAGGTTGGCGATCTCCACCGGCTCCACCGGCTCGGGCAGGGGGATGCGCAGGACGCGCGAGTAGAAGCAGAGCTCGGCCTCCCGGGCCCGCCGCAGGGTCTCCTCCCTCCGGAAGCCGTGTCCCTCCCCCTCGAAGGCCAGGAGGGCCACCGGGATGCCCTCCTCCCGCAGCCTCTCGTAGAGGAGCCGCGACTGCTCGGGCAGGACGATCCTGTCCTCCAGCCCCTGGAAGAGGATGGGGGGCGCGGAGATCTCCCCGGCTCGGTGTAGGGGGGAGCGCTCCCGGTAGAGGCCGGACGCGGCGGGGTAGGGGCCGACGAGCCCCTCCAGGTAGTGCGACTCGAACTTGTGGGTGGTCCTGACGAACGCCTCTAGGTCCGAGAGGCCGAAGTAGCTCGCCCCGGCGGCGAAGTCTTCCCGGAGAACCAGAGCGGAGAGCGCCGTGTACCCACCGGCGCTCCAGCCCCGGATGATCAGCCGCCGCCCGTCAGCCTCGCCCGACTCCACCGCGTACCGGGCCGCGGCGGCGCAGTCCTCCACGTCCGCCACCCCCCACCGGCCCCGCAGCCGCTCCCGGTAGGCCCGCCCGAAGCCGGTGCTCCCGGCGTAGTTCACGTCCAGCACCGCGAAGCCCCGGCTGGTCCAGTACTGCACCTCCGGGCTGAAGTACGGGCGGGCCGCCCCGGTGGGCCCTCCGTGGGCCTGCACGAGGAGCGGCGGGCGCTCCCCGGGCGGCCCGGCGAACCCGGCGTTCTCGGGCCGGTAGAGGAGGGCATGCACCCGGGCGCCGTCCCCGGAGGGGAACTCCACCGTCTCGGGGACGGAGAGGTAGCCGGGCTCGCCCTCCGGCCCCGCCGGGCGGTAGACCTCCTCGGGGCCGCTCCCGGGGAGCTCCAGCCGCACCACCCGCGGCGGGCCGTCGAAGGTGGCGCCCACAAAGGCTCCCTCGCCGTCCTCGGCCCTTACCTGCGAGATGTGGGTGAAGGGGCTCTCGATGGGCGAGATCCTGCGGTCCGCCACGTTCACGGCGGCGAGCCTCCACATACACCGGCGGGTGTAGGCGCACAGGATGAGGTTCTCCCCCGCAAACCCGTAGGTGGAGAGCCCGAAGGTCCACTGCGGGACCCCAAACTCGGCCTTCATCGGGCAGATGGGCTCCGCCCGCCCGTAGGGGGAGAGGCGGTAGAGGTTCCACCAGCCGGCGCGGTCGGAGACGAAGTAGAGCAGGCCCCTCGGCGACCACTCGGGCTGG
>JADDKG010000048.1 GCA_020253895.1 Rubrobacter sp. | reverse complement strand
TGGAGAGCACGAAGGCGTAGTTCTCGAACTGCGGCGGCCAGGGGAACCACACCGGCGGGGTGGCGAAGAGCTGCGGCACCGTCTTCAGCGACATAGAGAGGACCCAGAAGATGGGGAACAGGAAGAACACGACGATCACCGCGTAGGCCGCGTAGAGCCCCGCCCGGGTCAGCCGCTCCGCCCGCGCCTTGCTGCCGAGCATCCCTCAGGCCACCTCCTCCTCGCGCTGCAAGAGCCGTATGTAGACCACCGTCATCACCGCGTTCACCGCCAGGAGCAGCACCGCCGTGGCCGCCCCCGGACCCAGGTCGAACTGCTGGAAGATCTGGTTGTAGATCGAGAGGGCTATGACCTCGGTGGCCCTCCCGGGACCGCCGCCGGTGAGGGCGAGCACCATGTCGAAGGTGTTGAAGGTCTCTATTGAGACGATCACCAGATTTATGAACAGTATGGGGGCCAGAAGCGGCAGCACGACGCGCGTCAGGCTCTGGAAGGCGTTGGCCCCGTCCACCTTGGCGGCCTCCAGCACGTCCTCGGGGAGGGTCTGCAGGCCGGCGTAGATCAGGATCATGCTGAACGCCGTCCCCCGCCAGATGTTGGCGACCGTCACCGAGGCCAGGGCGAACTCGGGGTCTGAGAGGAAGGGGATGGGGCCTATCCCCACCAGGCCCAGGATGTAGTTCAGGATGCCCACCTCGGACTGCTGGTAGAGGATGCTCCAGATGATCCCGATGATCACACCCGGTATCGCCCAGGCCGAGAGCACCGCGGTGCGGGTGACGATGGAGGACCGCATCCCGCGCCGTGCCCCCTGATCCACTACCAGGGCTATGAGGAACCCCAGCAGCATCTGGAAGAAGACGCTGGCGAAGACGAAGATGGCCGTCGCCGTGAGCATGTCCAGAAAGTAGGGGGAGCCGAGAAGCGAGGCGTAGGAGCCCAAGGTGTACTCGTAGCCGCCGCCCACCAGGCTCGCGTCGGTGAAGCTCAGGCGGACTATCTCGAAGATGGGGAAGACGAAGGTGGCCACCAGGATCGCCGCCAGCGGCAGGAGCCACGGTAGGGGAGAGCCCGCCAGGGACTCCAGCCAGGATCCTCCCGGCCCCCGGGTCTTCGCTGCGGTCATCTTCTTCCGTACCCCGCTAGCTCACGGTGCGGACGGCGGTCTGGAGCGCCCGTTCCGGGGAGGCCTCGCCCGAGACCACCTGGGTGACCGCCACCTGCAGGGCGGTGGAGATGTCCGTGTAGGACTCGGCCGAAGGACGGTTCCTGGCGAAGTTCTCCAGGTGCTTCCGGAAGGTGTCCGTGTACTCGTCGGTCCGGTAGGCGGGAACCTCAAAGACCGGCTCGCGCGGCGGCAGGTAGCCTCCGACGTTGCACCACTGCGCCATCCCCTCGTTGCCGACGAAGACCGCCCTGAGGAAGTCCACCGCCGCCCGCCGCTTGTCCTCGTTCTCGGCGAAGACCCCCCAGGCCCAGCCGCCGGCGGTGGTGGCGTGCTCCTCGCCGCTGCGGGACGGGATCGGCGCGACCCCCCACTGCCGGGTGAACCGCTCCTCGCCCATGATCTCCTTGAGGAGGCTCACCTGCCAGTTGCCGCCCAGGAACATCGCGGTCTGCCCGGAGGCGGCGTCCCCGTTTATGTCGGTCTCCAGGGTGAACTCGGTGACACGCCGGGGGGTGATTCCCCGCTCCACGCACTCCCGGATAAACCCGAGGGACTCGAGCATGGCCTGCCGGTTGGCGCCCTCCCCGAAGATGGGGTTGCCCTGATCGTCCACCAGCTCCCCGCCGAGCGTCCAGTACTGGGGAAGCAGCGTGGTGATGGTCGTCGCCTCCCCGCGGCCCGCGGGGAAGAGGAAGGCGTCCTGCACCTCGCCGCTCACCTGCCGGCCGACCCGGAACAGGTCGTCCCAGGAGGCCGGGGGCTCGTCTATGAGGTCCTTCCGGTAGTAGAGCACCCGCACGTCGGTGGTGAACTGCAACCCCTTCACGCTGCCACCGTCGGTCATCACCTCCCGGGCGAAGGGGAACCAGTCATCGAGGGAGAGGTTGCCCAGGTAGTCGTCGAGCGGCCGCACGTAGTCGTAGAAGCGGGGGAGGATGTAGCCGTCGATCTGGGCTATGTCCGGAGCCCGGTTCTGGGAGGCCTGTTCCAGCAGCCGGGCCATCGCCGCCGTAACGTCGGCGGAGGTGACCAGCGGGTTTATGGTGTACTCCCCGTTTCTCTCCTCCCACGCGGAGATGGCCTCCTCCAGGTAGTCCACCCGGGCCTGGTCGGTGTTCTGCTCGGTGGAGTAGGATGGTATCGCCTGCCAGCCTATGGCGTTTTCCCCGCCGCCACCTCCACCGCACCCGACGCTCCCCAGCAGGGCCGCACCGGCCAGGGAGGCCCCGCCGAGCCTGAGGAACTCCCGGCGGCTCAGCCCGTTGTTCTGCATCATTCGTTCCTCCTTCCTCTCGTCCGCTCCGGCGCGGTCCGTCTTATCCTCTCGGCCCACCGCTCGGGCCGGTGCAGCTTTACGAGCACGGTCTCGATGCCGCAGGGCCTGAGCCTGAGCCTCAACCGGTGGCCCTTTGGGGCGAGCTCCTCCAGGATCTCCTCGTTGAGGTTGGTCCTGTAGGCGGCGGCTATGGGGATGCCGAAGTTGAGCACCGCCCGGCTCTCCTCCTCGGAGGCGTTGAAGAGGCGCAGGATTATCCCGTCCCGGTCGGCGGCCTTCTTGAGCGAGCTCAACACGGCGTCCTTGCCGTGCACCCTCAGGAAGGAGCCGGGGGCTCCTGCCGGGGAGCCCTCCCGGGGCCGCTCTCCCCGGTGTACGTCCCAGGCCTCCAGCGGCAGCCAGTACTCCTCGGCCTCCCGGAAGATGCCCGCCTCCCGGTAGCCGCCGGTGTACGGGACCACGGCGTACTCGAAGACGTGCCGTCCGGAGCACTGGGCCTCCGGGGTCGCGAGCCCCGGACCGGCGTGTCCGGTGCGGGTGGTGAGGTCGTTGCGGGAGAGCCAGCCCACCCCGCGCAGCAGGGTCAGGCACACCTCGCCCTCCGGGGTGACCTCGTACTCCGGCAGCCCCTTGTTGAGGATGGCGAGGCCCCGCCCGGACCCAGGATCCTCGACGCACACAAAGCGCCGCTGTGCGTAGGTTGCGGTGTCCTTCTCGCGCCAGCCGGAGCTCTCCATCGGGCGCGTGGGGCGCCGGACGGTGCCGAAGGCGGTCTCCGCCACCGACTCCCGGGCCGCGAAGCCCGCCGGGAAGACCACCCGCAGCCGGTGGTCCTTGGCCCGGTTGAAGAACTCGGCGGAGATCTCCAGCCGCCGCGCCCCCGGCAGGAGCCGCAGCCGGACGTTGAGCGGGCAGCGGACGGTCTGCAGGGAGCGGGCCGTCCGGCCCGGCGTGAGGCCCCGCGGGATCTGCATGCTCCCCCGGAGCAGCAGGGTGTGGGGGTCTCCGGCGTCCTCCACCCGCCAGTCCTCCTCGGAGGAGAGCACCCTGTGCTGCTCGCGCGGCGGGCAGAAGGTGTACTCGTCTCCGGCGTCCCCCTCGTCCACGAAGAGGTTGAGCCCCGGGTAGCGCTCCCCGGTC
>JADDKG010000047.1 GCA_020253895.1 Rubrobacter sp. | reverse complement strand
TACCGGCAAGACCCTCTACATCCTCGACGAGCCCACCACCGGGCTCCACTTCGCCGACGTGGAGCGGTTGCTCGGGATACTGCACCGGCTGGTGGACGCGGGGAACACCGTTATCGTTATCGAGCACAACCTGGACGTGATCCGCTCGGCAGATTACATCATAGACCTCGGCCCCGAGGGCGGCGACGATGGAGGTGAGGTGGTCGCCGCCGGCACCCCGGAGGAGGTGGCCCGGGTGGAGGCCTCGCACACCGGGCGCTTTCTGCGCGACCTGCTGCCGGAGGTGGCGGCGGCGAGCTAGGGGCTTTTGTTGCCCTCTGCGGTCTCCACGATGTCCTCGAGCACCGAGCCCGCCACGATGTCCTCCAGCCCCCGGATAACCACCCGGGTGTCCTCCACGTAGTCCGTGTAGGTCTCGTCCGTCCGGGAGCGCCGGAAGAGACCGGTGAGCACCTTGCACAGCGTCTCTATCCCCCACTCCATGTACTCCTCCCGGTAGCGGGCCACCCGGACCACCGCCTCCACGCTCAAGGGGTCCAGGTTGCCCCGCTCTATGGTGGTGAACACGTAGTCGTACTGCCTGAGGATCTCGTCCACCACCGGCCGGGCATCCGGCATCTCCTCCGGCTCGAACATAAAGACGTAGGCCCCGGCTATCACCTGGAGGGCCTTGTCCTGGTAGTCGTACTCCCTGCCGGCGTAGTCCTTTATGACCTCGAAGAGCTCGGCGAACTTGGTCTTTTTCGAAGCCGTCATCCTCTCCACAGACCTTCTCTTCTCGCTAGTATGTCCGCGGGCATTCTAACCGGGCGCTGCTCCTCGGGAAATATACGGGCTTCCGCTTTGAAAGCCCGGGAACCTGTTGGTAACCTCATGGCCCGTGAACAGGAACCAGCAGCCGGCCGAGCATCAGCATGGAGTGGACACCAGCGGCTCCGCGGTGAGCCTGACCCAGGTGCTCGCCGCGGGGCTGGCCTCCATAGTGGCGGCGCTGATCACCTCCCGCTTCGGGGTGGCCGGTACGATCGCCGGGGCGGCCCTCACGACCATGATCATCACCGCCGGCTCGGCGATCCTGAAGGCGTATCTCGATACCTTCAGCGGGCACGTGCGCAACATGCCCCGCAGGTTCCGGGACAGCATCGGTCAGAGAAAGCGGGCGCCGGAAGGTGGCATGGCGGTCTACGGCAGCCGCGAGGGGCTGGCGGGCAGGCTGCGCGCGGCGCTGGACTGGTTTACCCACCTGCCTGCCCGGCGCCGGGTGTCCATCCTGGCCGGGGCGCTGGTGCCTGCGGTCATAGCCTTCGCCGTCGCCATGAGCGGGGTCACCCTCGCGGAGCTCACCGGGGGCAGAACCCTCTCGTGCATGGTGTGGGGCAAGTGCCCGGCCGCCTCCTCAGATGGAGGAGAGATCGCCGGGGTGGAGCGAAACCAACCCTCCACCTCCGTCGGGGCTCTCTTCTCCGAGGGAGGCGGCGCCGGCGCTCCGTCCCAGCGTGTCCAGCCGCAGCAGACCCCTGCCGTACAGCAGCCTCCGCAGCAGGAGCAGCAGCCCGGCGGCTCCTGGTTCTGGGAGCACGGTGAGCCGGCACAGGAGCAGCAGCAGCCGGTGGTCACGCCCCAGCAGCCCCCTCAGGATCAGCAGCAGCCGGTGATAACCCCTGAGCAGCCATCGCAGGAGGAGCAGCCCATCACTCCTGAGCAGCCATCGCAGGATCAGCAGCAGCCGGTGGTCACGCCCCAGCAGCCTCCTCAGGATCAGCAGCAGATGACGCCCCAACAGCTTCCACAGCAGTCCTCCGGCGGCTAGCGGCAGGGTTTCGGGTTTAGTAAGCTTCTGTTGGGCCTTTTCCGGGCTCCAGGGGTCGTCCGGAGAGGGCATGCATACACAAAGGGGTTTCGACGAGCAGAGAAGGGGGTGCTGCGAACATGGGGATAATGCGGACCAAGTCCATAGAGCAATCCATCCGGGACACGGACCACCCGGACTTCAGGCTACGCAAGGCGCTGGGTGCGCTAGACCTGACGCTCTTCGGGATCGGGGTCATCATCGGGACGGGGATCTTCGTCCTCACCGGGGTCGCCGCGGCCACCAACGCCGGGCCGGCGATCTCGCTCTCCTTCGTGGTGGCGGGGATAGCGTGCGCCCTGGCGGCGCTCTGCTACGCTGAGTTCGCCAGCACCGTACCGGTGGCGGGGAGCGCCTACACCTTCTCCTACGCCTCGCTGGGCGAGTTTTTTGCGTGGATCATCGGCTGGGACCTGGTGCTGGAGTTCATCGTGGGCGCCTCGGCCGTCTCGGTGGGATGGTCGGGGTACTTCAACAGCGTGCTGCAGAGCTTCTTCGGGATCAGCCTGCCCGAGTCGTTGCTCGCCGCTCCCGCAGACGGCGGGGTCGTAAACCTCCCGGCGGTGGGCATCGTGGTCCTGCTGGTCATCATCCTGGTCCTGGGGATCACCCTGAGCTCCCGCTTCAACCAGGTCATAACCGCCATAAAGCTGTTCGTGGTCGTGTTCTTCATCGTCTACGGCATCTGGTTCGTCACCCCGGACAACTGGACGCCGTTTCTCCCGCCGCGGGAGCCGGCCCCGGCCGGCGAGGAGTTCTCCTTCAGCCAGACGACCCTGTGGGAGCTGCTCTTCGGTAGCGCCGGCTCCTACGGTTTCACCGGCATGATCACCGGCGCCTCCATCGTGTTCTTCGCCTACATCGGCTTCGACATCGTGG
>JADDKG010000046.1 GCA_020253895.1 Rubrobacter sp. | reverse complement strand
GCCGCAGACGCCGCCGCGCTCTACGCGACCCTGGAGAGAGAGGTGGCCCCCCTCTACTACCGGCGGGGGGAGGACGGGGTCCCGGAAGGCTGGGTTGCGGTGATGAGGGAGGCCATAGCGACCGTCGCTCCAGCCTTCTCCGCCCAGCGGATGGTCAGGGACTACGTCCGCAGGATCTACCTCCCGCGCCTGGGCGGGAGGGTGTGATCCCCTTCCGAGAAGCGGCCTCCTCCCCTGTGATAGCCTCTTCCCCGGAGGCAAAAAGACGGCAAAAGGGGAGATCTCAGCGGTGGCAAGACCGATAGAGCTCTACTACTGGCCCACGCCTAACGGGCACAAGATCACGATCTTCTGCGAGGAGGCCGGGGTACCCTACGAGATAAGGCCGGTGGACATAACCGCCGGGGACCAGTTCAAGGACGAGTTCCTCAGGATAAGCCCCAACAACAAGAGGCCGGCCATCGTCGACCCCGAGGGGCCCGGCGGTGAGCCCATCTCCGTCTTCGAGTCGGGGGCCATCCTGATCTACCTCGGCGAGAAGACCGGCAGGTTCTACCCGCAGGAGCCGCGGAAGAAGTACCGGACGCTGGAGTGGCTGATGTTCCAGATGGGCACCGTGGGCCCGATGCTGGGACAGAACCACCACTTCCGGGCCTACGCCCCACAGAAAATCCCCTACGCCATAGAGCGCTACACCAACGAGGCCGCCCGGATCTACCGGGTCATAGACCGGCGGCTCTCCGAGAGCGAGTACATCGCGGGCGACGAGTACACGATCGCGGACATGGCCATCTTCCCCTGGCTCATCTCCCACGAGCGGCAGGGCCAGCGGCTGGAGGACCACCCCAACCTGAAGCGCTGGTACGAGGCCATCGAGGCCCGCCCGGCCGTAAGGCGCGCCCTGGAGGTCGGCAAGGAGCTGCGCCGCTCCGTGGAGGAGATGGACGAGCGGGCCCGCGAGGTGCTCTTCGGGAGAAGGCAGTACGGCCGCTGATCCCGTACAAAAGGGAGCCCCTGGGGGAGTCCTCTCCCCCAGGGGCTCCCTTCGCTTCACCCGTCCTTCTCAGGAGACCGGGGCCTTGGCCCTGAAGGTCAGCCGGTCTCCGTCGCGGTCCACGACCACCGTATCGCCCGGGCTGAACTCGCCCTCGATGATGCTGCTCGAGAGCGGGTTCTCTATGTGGCGCCGGATGGCGCGGGCCAGCGGCCGGGCACCGAACTTCGGGTCATAGCCCTCGCTGGCAAGGAACTCCCGCGCCTCGGGCGTGACCTCGATGGAGATCCGCTGGCTCTCCAGGTGCTTGTTCAGCCGCCGGAGCATGATGTCCACGATCTGCATCACGTCCTCCTTGGCCAGCGGCCGGAAGACGATTATCTCGTCGACCCGGTTGAGGAACTCCGGACGGAAGGTCTGCTCCAGGGCGTTCCGCGCCCGGCGCTCCATCTCCCGGAAGTCCACGCCCTCCCGGGCGGTGAACCCGAACTGCCGCTCGGAGACCAGGTGCTGGCTCCCGACGTTGGAGGTCATGATGATGACCGCGTTCCGGAAGTCCACCGTCCGGCCCTGGGCGTCGGTGAGCCGGCCGTCGTCCAGGATCTGCAGCAGCGTGTTGAAGATGTCCGGGTGGGCCTTCTCTATCTCGTCGAAGAGCACCACGCTGTAGGGCCTGCGCCGGATCTGCTCGGTGAGCTGGCCGGCCTCCTCATAGCCCACGTAGCCCGGAGGCGCGCCCACCAGCCGGCTTACGGTGTGCTTCTCCTGGTACTCGCTCATGTCGATCCGGATCATCGCCTCCTCCTCGCCGAAGAGGTACTCGGCGAGGGTGCGGGCGAGCTCGGTCTTGCCCACGCCGGTGGGCCCGAGGAAGATGAAGCTCCCGACCGGACGCTTGGGGTCCTTTATCCCGGCCCGGGCCCGCCTTATGGCCTCGGCGACCGCCTTCACCGCCTCGTCCTGGCCGACCACCCGCTCGTGCAGCACGGCCTCCAGGTTCAGCAGCCGCTCGGCCTCCTCCTGGACGATGTTGGTGGCCGGGATGCCGGTCCACTCCTCCAGGATGCGGGCGATGTCCTCCCGCCGGACCTCAGGCGCGTTGGCCTCCCGGTTGCCGGCCCAGCCCTCCTGCTTCTCCCGGAGCTCGAGCTTGAGCTGCTCTATGCGCTGCTTGTACTGGGCGGCCCGCTCGTAGTCCTCACCCCGCACCGCGTCCTCCTTCTGGTTCTCAAGCGAGGAGATCTCCTCCTCGATCCGCTTGAGGTCCACGGGAGGCACGGTGGAGCGCAGGCGGACCTCGGCGGCCGCCTCGTCCAGCAGGTCTATGGCCTTGTCCGGCAGGAAGCGGTCGGTTATGTACCGCTCGGAGAGCTGCGCCGCGGCGATGATGGCCTCGTCCGAGATCCGCACCCGGTGGTGCGCCTCGTAGCGGTCCCTGAGGCCGAAGAGTATGGCCACCGTCTCGTCGACCGTGGGCTCCTCGACCAGGACCGGCTGGAAGCGTCGCTCGAGCGCCGGATCCTTCTCGATGTGCTTTCGGTACTCGTCGAGGGTGGTGGCCCCCACCACCTGCAGCTCGCCGCGGGCGAGGGCTGGCTTGAGCATGTTGGAGGCGTTCACCGCCCCCTCCGCGCCACCCGCGCCGACGATGGTGTGCAGCTCGTCGATGAAGAGGATGATGTTCTTCTCCTCCTGCTGCAGCTCCTGCAGCAACTGCTTCATCCGCTCCTCGAAGTCCCCGCGGAAGCGGGTGCCGGCTACCAAAGCGCCCACGTCGAGGGCGACGACCCGCTTGCCCTTGAGAACCTCGGGCACGTCCTCGGAGACTATCCGCTGCGCCAGCCCCTCGGCGATGGCGGTCTTCCCGACGCCGGCCTCACCGATGAGCACGGGGTTGTTCTTGGTGCGCCGCGAGAGGATGCGCGCCACCCGTGCTATCTCGCCGGCCCGCCCGATAACCGGGTCGAGCTCGCCCTCACGCG
>JADDKG010000045.1 GCA_020253895.1 Rubrobacter sp. | reverse complement strand
TCAAGCGGGGCGAACCTTGTTGGTGCCAGGCGGGTAAGGGAGAGGTATCCGCATCTCAAGACCATCCTCACCCTCTTCTGTGATGAGGGCGAGAAGTACATAAGCGAGCACTTCGCCGGAGACGAGGACTTCCGGGGGAGAGCCCCTGCGCACGCTCCCTCCAAGTAGGCGAAGTTCTTAGCGCTTTGTGCTAGGCTTATCTTGCCCGCAGAGGGCCGCGGGAGAGAGCCGCCGCGGGCGGCCGCCGAAGGTGAAAGGCTCCGGCAGGGGCCGAATCTCTCAGGCAAAAGGACCGCGGCCGGAGGGCGTCCTGGAGAGTTCGATCCCTTTGGGGGTCGGCGCCGACGGGGTAACACTCTCAGGTTCCGGGACAGGACGACAACGGAAGACGTCCAGCCGGAAAAGACAAGAGGGGGTTTCCCGTGGCGCGCTTCACACCGCACACTGAGGCGGACATCCGGGAGATGCTCGACGCAATCGGGGCGGATTCGGTGGACGAGCTCTTCGCCGACGTCTCCCCGAAGTTCGAGGGGGACCTGGATCTCCCCCCGGCGCTCTCGGAGTACGAGGTTCTCAGCGAGGTCGAGAGGCTTGCGAGGAAGAACGCCTCCGGGCTACCCGTCTTTCTCGGCGCCGGGGCCTACGACAGGATCACGCCGTCCGCCATCGGGGCGATCATCTCCCGCGGCGAGTTCATGACCTCCTACACGCCCTACCAGCCGGAGGTGAGCCAGGGGCACCTGCAGGCCATCTTCGAGTTCCAGTCGGTGATCTGCGAGCTGACCGGCCTGGAGGTGGCCAACGCCTCGGTCTACGACGCGGCTAGCGCGGTGGCCGAGGCCGCCCTGATGACCGCCCGGCTGACGGGGAGGGACCCGAAGGTCGCCGTCTCGGCGGGCCTGAACCCCCGCTACCGCGAGGTTCTGGAAACCTACGGCGTGGAGGTCGCCGGGCTTCCCCTCGAGAGCGGTACCACGGACTTCTCCGGGGTGCCCGCCGGCGTGAGCGGAGTTATCGTCCAGAGCCCCAACTTCTTCGGGGTGGTGGAGGATCTGGGGGCGGCCGCGGAGGCGGCGCACGAGAAGGGGGCGCTCGCGGTGGCCGTCTGCGACCCCATCGCGCTCGCCGTTCTGGAGTCGCCCGGCAACCTGGGGGCGGACATCGCGGTGGGGGAGACCCAGCCGCTCGGCATCCCCCTCATGTTCGGCGGGCCCTACGCCGGGTACATGGCGACAAGGCAGAAGTTCGTCCGCCAGCTTCCGGGCAGGATCGCCGGGGAGACCGTGGACCGGGAGGGCCGCCTGGCCTACGTGCTCACCCTGCGGGCCCGCGAGCAGGACATCCGCCGGGCGCGGGCCAACTCCAACATCTGCACCAACCAGGCGCTCACCGCCCTGGCGGCGACCATCTACACCGCCCTCCTGGGGCCCGAGGGACTGCGGGAGGTGGCCGGGCTCTCCATCTCCAAGGCCCACTACCTCTCGGGGAGGCTGCAGGAGGCCGGGTTTCCGCTCCGCTACCCGGAGGCCCCCTTCCTGTGGGAGTTCGCGGTGGAGATGCCGGACGTGGGGCGGGCGAACCGGGCGCTGCTGGAGCGCGGCATCGTGGGCGGGCTCGACCTCGGCGACGGGGCGATGCTCGTGGCGGTGACGGAGAAGAGGACCAGAGAGGAGCTCGACGCCTTCGTGGAGGTGGTGGCCGATGCTGGGTAACCTGATCAGGGACAAGGGCCGTCCCGGGCGCCGGGGGTACACCCTGCCCCGGCCTGATGTGGAGCCGGTGGGCCCGGAGGAGGTGGTCCCAGAGAAGCTCCTCCGCAGGCAGAAGCCCCGCCTTCCGGAGGCCGACGAGCCCACGGTCGTCCGGCACTACACCAACCTCTCCCGTAAGAACTGGGGGATAGACACCAACTTCTACCCCCTGGGCTCCTGCACCATGAAGCACAACCCCCGCGCCAACGAGGCCGCAGCGGCCCACCCGGGCTTTGCCGGTCTGCATCCCCTCCAGCCCGAGGAGCAGGTGCAGGGGGCCCTGCAGGTCATGCACGAGCTGCAGGGGTTCCTCGCCGAGATCTCCGGCTTCCCCGCGGTCTCGCTGCAGCCCCTCGCCGGCGCCCAGGGCGAGCTCACCAGCATCCTGATGGTCCGGGACTACTTCCGGGACGCCGGGGACGAGGGCCGCAGGGTCGTCCTCATCCCCCAGACCGCCCACGGCACCAACCCGGCGACCGCGTCCATGGCCGGTTTCGAGGCAAAGGAGATCGGGCTGGATAGCCGCGGCTGCGTCGACGTGGAGGAACTGCGCCGGCTGGCCGACGAGAGCACGGCGGCGCTCATGATCACCAACCCCAACACCTGCGGCGTCTTCGAGCGGAACATGGAGGAGATCGCCGGCATCCTCCACTCGGTGGGGGCCTTCCTGTACATGGACGGGGCCAACATGAACGCGAACATGGGCCGGATGCGCCCGGCCGACGCCGGGGTGGACATAATGCACTTCAACCTGCACAAGACCTTCTCCACCCCCCACGGCGGCGGCGGCCCCGGCTCGGGGGCCATCGCCTGCTCGGAGCGCCTGGCCCCCTTCAGGCCGGACCCGGTGGTGGAGAAGGACGGCGACGCCTACCGCTTCGTCCGGCCGGAGAAGAGCATCGGCCGGGTGGCCGCCTTCCACGGCAACTTCGGCCCGATGCTGCGGGCCTGGAGCTACATCCGGATGCACGGGCCAGAGCTGAAGGAGGTCACGGACCTCGCCGTGCTGAACGCCAACTACGTCCGGGCCCGCCTCAAGGGGACCTACCGCCTCCCCTACGAGGGGCCCTGCAAGCACGAGGTGGTGGTCCAGCCCCCCAAGGGCATCAGGGCGCTGGACGTGGCCAAGGGCCTCATAGACCACGGCTTCCACCCCCCGACCATCTACTTCCCCCTGGTGGTCAAGGAGGCGATGCTCATAGAGCCCACCGAGACGGAGTCCAAGGAGACCCTGGACGACTTCGTCGGGGCGATGCTGGAGCTGGCCGAGGCGAAGCCCGAGGAGCTGGAGGAGGCTCCCGCCCACGCTCCCACCCGTCGGCTGGACGAGGCCCGCGCCGCCCGCAAGCTGAAGGCCCGGTGGTAGCGGTGGCCGAGGGGACGCTGCGCCGCACCCCGCTCTACGAGGAGCACAAGCGGCTCGGGGCGCGCCTCGTGGAGTTCGCCGGCTGGGAGATGCCGGTGCAGTACGGGGGGATAAAGGCCGAGCACGAGGCGGTGCGCACCCGCGCCGGCCTCTTCGACGTCTCGCATATGGGGGAGATCTCCTTCCGCGGCCCGGATGCCATGCGGGCTCTGCAGCGCCTCGTCACCCGCGATGTCTCGCGCCTGGAGGTTGGGCGGGCCGGCTACTGCGCGGTCTGCCTGGAGAGCGGCGGCACGGTGGACGACGTGATCGTCTACCGGAGGGAGAGCGGCTTCCTCGTGGTCGTGAACGCCGCAAACCGCGAGAAGGACCTCGCCCACTTCCGGGAGAACACCCGCGGCATGGACGTGGAGATAACCGACGAGACGGACCGCTGGGCCCTGATCGCGCTGCAGGGGCCTGAGGCGGAGAGCATCCTGCAAAACTTCGTCGAAAGGGATCTCTCCACCCTCCGCCGCTACCGGTTCTGGGAGACGGAGGTGGGGGGGAGGGGGGCGATCCTGGCCCGCACCGGCTACACCGGGGAGGACGGCTTCGAGATCTTCATACCCCCCGGGGACGCACCCTCCCTGTGGCGGCTCCTTCTCGAGGCGGGGGCCACGCCCGCGGGCCTCGGGGCCCGCGATACCCTGCGCCTTGAGGCCGGGATGTGCCTCTACGGCAACGAGCTCGACGAAAAGACCACCCCGCTCGAGGCGGGGATCTCCTTC
>JADDKG010000044.1 GCA_020253895.1 Rubrobacter sp. | reverse complement strand
TCCGCGTCCAGGGTGGAGGAGGCCGCCCCGAACCGGGCGGTGGCGACATACTCCTTGTCCAGCCCGGTCACGTAGCGCGAGAGGCGGGTGGCCCTGCCCAGGAGGATCACCAGAAGCCCGGAGGCCAAGGGGTCCAGGGTTCCGGTATGGCCCACCTTCGTACGCCCCGGGAGGTGGCGCTTCACCAGCGAGACCGCCCGGGCGCTCGTGATCCCCGGCGGCTTATCCACGAGCAGGGCGCCGGATGGACCGCGGGCGGCTATCTCTCCTCCCCCAGGTCCACGCGCCCCTTGAGCGCCTCCAGCAGCCGCCGTTCGGCCTCCTCCGGGCGGACCCCCCGCATCGTAAAGCCCGCGGCCAGCCGGTGTCCCCCGCCGCCGAAAAGCCGGGCTATCTCGCCTACGTCCACCGTCTCAGACCGCAGGGAGCCCTTTGTTCCCTCCGGGACCTCCCGCAGGTGGGCCACCACGTCCACCCCGGCCACCGTGCGGAGGCAGTCTATCGCCTCCTTCGAGTCCAGCTCGGTGGCGCCCGTCCGCTCGTAGTCGTCGCTATCCACCGTCGAGACGATCACCGCCCCGTAACGGCGGGCCTTCGCCATCGAGGTGCCCACGATGTTCAGCTGCTCGATCGTGCCGGTGCGGTTGATCCTGTCGTCCACCTCGGCGGGGACCACCCCGGCGCGCAGCAGATCGGCCACCAGCTCGTGGGCCTCCGGGGAGATGTTCCGGAAACGGAAGCCCCCGGTGTCCGTGCAGATGCCGGTGTAGATCGCCTCCGCCGCCTCCCGGCCGAAGGGGACCCCGAGCTCCCGGAAGAGGCGGGCCACGATCTCCGCGCTCGCCGCGGCGCGGGGGTCTACCAGGTTGTACTCGGCGTAGAGCGGGTTGTCCTCGTGGTGGTCCAGGTTCAGCCGGGCGCCGGACTCCGGGATCGGGACCCCGGACCGGTCCGCGCGGGAGGTGTCCACCACCAGCAGGTCGTAGCCCTCGGGGAGCTCCCTGAGGGCGTCCGGGATCAGCCAGCAGAGGTAGTTCGGGACCTCCTCTCGGTGGCAGAACACCGCCTCAACCCCCAGGGCACGCAGCAGGTGCACCAGAGCGGCCGACGCCCCTATAGCGTCCCCGTCGGCGCCCACGTGGGTGGTCACCGCGGCGCGCTCCAGCGTCCGCAAAAACTCCGCCACCTCGCCCACCGTGTTACTGCTGCGCGCCGTTCCCGTCTCCATCCTCCCCGGAAACCTCCCTCAAAGCTCTCTGTATCCGTGTCGCCCGCTCCACCGTGGGGTCCGGCTCGAAGCGCAGCCGGGGTGTGCGCTTCAGCCGCGTCTGGGAGCCCACCGCGGCCTGTATCCGCCCGGCGGCGCTCTGCAGGCCCTCCCGGGCCTCCTCCGGGTCCCCCCCGGCCAGCAGGCTGTAGAAGACCGTGGCGTGGGACAGGTTCGGGCTCACCCGGACCCCGGTCACCGTCACCAGCCCCTTCAGGCGCGGGTCCGAGAGGGACGCGACCTCATCCCCCACGATCTCCTTCAGCCGGGCCTCTATTTTACGCGTCCGGGCGTCGCTCACAGCTTCACGAACTCCTCGTTCCACTCCAGGATCGCCAGCTCCTCGTAGTTCAGGAGCATCCGGCGGACCTCCTCCCGCTTCTCCTCGGCGGCCCCCCGCGAGACGGCGGCCACCGCCAGCTCCAGGGTGGCCCGCTGCCAGAAGTCGTGGTTGTCGCACTCGACCACCGAGACGTTCCGCCGCCGCAGCCGATCCTTGAGCGAGCGCAGGGTCTGGCGCTTATCCTTCAGGCTGGAGGCGTAGGGCAGCTCCAGCTCTAGCCGTATGGTGCAGAACAAGCTCTCTCGCCCGTAAAAGCCCTAGCGGGGGACCTCGACGACCTCGTAGAACTCCAGGACGTCGCCCTCCTTGACGTCGTTAAAGTTCTCGATGCCCACCCCGCACTCAAAGCCCTCGCGGACCGTGCGCACGTCGTCCTTGAAGCGCTTCAGGGAGGCGATCTGGCCGTCGTAGACCACCGTGCCGTCGCGGACCACCCGGACCCGGTTGTTCCGCCGGATCTCGCCGCTCGTCACGTAGCAGCCGGCCACGGTGCCCACGTTCGGCACCCGGAAGGTGGCCCGGACCTCGGCGGTGGCGGTCTCGCGCTCGGCGGTCTCCGGCGCGAGCATCCCCTTCATCGCCGCCTCGATATCCTCTATGACCTTGTAGATCACGTCGTAGGTCCGGATCTCCACGCCCTCCCGTTCGGCCACCTGCTTGGCGGTGTTGGTCGGGCGGACGTTGAAGCCGATGACGATGCCGCCGCTGGCCGAGGCCAGCATGATGTCCGAGTCGGTCACCGCGCCCACGCCGCTGCGGACGACGTTGACCCGCACCTCCTCGGTGGAGAGCTTGGCCAGGGCCTCCTTGAGCGCCTCCACCGAGCCGGCCACGTCGGCCTTGACCACCAGGTTCAGCTCCTGGGCGCCGCCCTGGCCGAGCAGCTCCTCCAGGGTTGTCCGCCGGGGGCCGCTCTGGGCCAGCTCCTGGCGCCGCAGCCGCTCCTCGGCCTGCTGCGCCCGGGAGCGGGCGGTCCGTTCGTTCTCCACCGCCTCGAAGCGGGTGCCCGCCTCGGGGACCCCGGAGAGACCCAGGATCTCCACCGGCGTCCCGGGACCGGCCTCCTTTATCCGCTGGCCGGTGTGGTCGAACATAGCCCGTACCCGCCCGTAGGCGGTTCCCGCCAGCACCACGTCGCCCCTGCGCAGGGTGCCCCGGTTCAGGAGCAGGGTCGCCACCGGCCCGCGACCCGGGTCCAGCCGGCTCTCGATCACGTAGCCGCTCGCCGGGGCCTTCGGGTTCGCCCGGAGCTCCTCCAGCTCGGCCACCACCAGGATGTTCTCCAGCAGGTCGTCTATCCCCTCGCCGGTCTTCGCCGAGACCGGCACCATGACCGTCTCGCCGCCCCACTGCTCGGGCGTCAGGCCGCGCTCGGCAAGCTCGCCCATCACGCGGTCAGGGTTGGCGTTGGGGACGTCGATCTTGTTTATGGCCACCACGATCGGGACGCCGGCCGCCCGGGCGTGCTCGATGGCCTCCTCGGTCTGCGGCATCACCCCGTCGTCGGCGGCGACCACCAGGACCACGATGTCCGTCACCCGGGCGCCCCGGGCCCGCATCTCGGTGAACGCCTCGTGCCCCGGGGTGTCGATGAACGTGATCCTGCGCCCGTCGCGCTCCACCTGGTAGGCGCCGATGTGCTGCGTGATCCCGCCGGCCTCCCCGGAGACCACGTTGGTGCGGCGGATCCTGTCCAGGAGCGAGGTCTTGCCGTGGTCCACGTGGCCCATCACGGTTATGACCGGGGGCTTCTCCACCAGATCCTCCGGAGCGTCCTCCGGCGCGAGCTCCTCGGGGGAGGGTTCCTCCACCGCCCCCACCTCAACCCTACGGCCGAGCTCCTCGGCCACGAGCTCTATCTCCTCGGTGGAGAGCGTCTGGGTTACCGTCTTCATCTCCCCGAGGCCCATGAGGATCTGGATGATCCGGGTGGGCGGCACCCCGAGGGCCTCCCCGAGGTCCCGCACCGTAGCCCCGGGCTCGACCCGCACGGCCCCGGCATCTCCCGTCTCCTCTCTGGCCTGAGAAGCCTCCTCCCGGGCCTCTCCGCGCCCCTTCGGCGGGCGGGATGTGGCCGCCGCACCGCCCCGGGAACCGCGGTTGGTGGCGGTGGCGTCTATCACCACCCGGCGCCGC
>JADDKG010000043.1 GCA_020253895.1 Rubrobacter sp. | reverse complement strand
TGCCCGCCGGCCTCGAAGCCCTGGAAGACCAGCGTCTTCAGGTTGGCCCGGGCGGCGTAGAGCGCCGCGGTGTAGCCCGCGGGCCCGGATCCTACCACCACCACGTCGTACTGCTGGGGCATGTGCGACACGCTCCTCTCGCTGTGTGAGATACGGCTCTTCGTCTACAACACCAGGAGATTCTATTACACCCGGCAAGGGCACCGGGTTAAAGGGCGCACCCGGGCAGCTACTCCCTCCAGCCGGCGAGAAACCGCCGCTGCTCCTCGGTGAGCGCGTCCACCCCCATGCCCACCGCGCCGAGCTTCAGGCGGGCGACCTCGTCGTCTATCTCCTCCGGGAGCAGGTGGACCTTTGGCTCCATGGAGGAGGAGTCGTTCGCCAGGCGGTGGGCGCACAGGGCCTGCACCGCGAAGGTGAGGTCCATGATCTCCACCGGGTGGCCGTCGCCCGCCGTCAGGTTCACCACCATCCCCCCGCCGACCAGCCGCAGCCGCCTCCCGTCCGGCATGACGAACTCCTCTACGTGGCGGCGCGCCCGGCGAACCTCCGCGGCCGCCGACCGGAGCCAGCCCACGTCTATCTCCACGTCCACCCCGCCGGCGTTGGCGAGGATGACCCCGTCGCGCATCCGCCCGAAGTGCTCCTCCCCCAGCACGTGTTTGTTGCCGGTCGCGGTAACGAAGATCTCGCCGACCCCGGCGGCCTCCAGCGCGGGCACGACGTCGAAGCCGTCGGCGTAGGCCTCAAGCCCCCGCACAGGGTCCACCTCGCACACCGTGACCCGGCCGCCGAGCCCGGCGGCGTAGCGGGCTATCCCCTTGCCGCAAGGGCCGTAGCCGAGCACCACCACCCGTTTGCCCCCGAGCATGAGGTTGGTGCTCTGCATGAGGGCGACCAGCGTGGACTGCCCGGTGCCGTAGCGGTTGTCGAAGAGGTACTTGCAGCGAGCGTCGTTCGCCGCGATGGCCGGGAACTCCAGCACCCCCTCGCCCTCCATCGCCCGCAGCCGCGCCACCCCGCTGGTGGTCTCCTCCGAGGCCCCCCGGATGCGCGGCAGGAGGTCCCGGCGGGTGGTGTGCGCGAGCCGGGTGAGGCCCGCCCGGTCGTCTATGAGGACGGCGTCGCCCCCGGCGGTGGCGGCCTCCAGCGCGAGCTCCATCCACCGGTCGGCGTCCTCCGGCGAGCCCTCCGAGGTGGCGAAGACGGCGACGCCCCGCTCGGCGAGGGCGGCGGCCACGTCGTCCTGCACCACCGAGGGGAGAGGGGCCGCAACCGCAACCCGGGCGCCGGCCTCGGCCAACACCACCGCGAGATAGGCGGTCTTGGCCTCCACCGGGAGCGCCACGCCGACACCCAAACCCTCAAAGGTGCCGTCCTTCAGGTACCTCTCGCGGACGGCGGCGAGCACCGGGGAGTGGGCCGCTGCCCACCCGATCTTCCTGTGCCCCTCCGGGGCGAGGGCGGGGTCGCGGATCAGGGAACCCGCGTACAAGGCGGCCTCCTCAGCGCACCCGCCGGGGGGAGGCCCCGGCGCCCTCTACCTGCTCGCGGCCCCGGTGGCGGTAGGCGAGACCCTTTATGCCGACAGCAAGCTCCATCCCCATAAAGGATATTCCGGCAGAACCCCGAAGCGCCACCCCCGAGCCGCTCCGGGTGCGTGAGAAAACCCGAGAAAGGGGTATGTACGCGTCTTGTATGGGAAGAGGAGCCCACCCCCCGACCGAGGAGCGCGCCGCCGCGGGGCGGGTCGCCCTGATCTGCACGCTCTGGGCAGCCGTCCACAGCCTGCTGGCCAGCCGGCGGGCGAAGGATCTCGCCTGCCGCATCGTCGGTCCTCGCTACCGCAACGGCCTGTACCGCTTCCTCTACAACTTGCAGGCGGTGGTCCTCGTGGCTTGGGCCGCCCGCAGGTTCCTGAGCCTCCCGGACCGGGAACTCTACAGGGTGCCGGCGCCGTGGTCTCTCTTGCTCAGGCTGGGGCAGTGCGCCTCCGTCGCCGTACTGCTCTCGGGGGTGCGGGTCATCGGGGTACTGGATTTCGCCGGGATCTCCTCCCTGCTGGACCTCCTGCGGGGACGAAACCCCCGGCCCGAGCCAGAGGCTCAGGGGCCGCCCTCGGAGGGGGAGCTCAAGATCGCCGGCGCGTTCCGCCTCACCCGGCATCCCGGCAACCTGGCCGCGCTGGGAATCTTCCTGCTCTTCCCCCGGATGACGGTGAACCGGGCGGTTCTCGCCCTCTTCGTGACGCTGTACGTGATCCTCGGCTCGTTGCACGAGGAGCAGCGGCTCCGGGCAGCCTACGGCGCGGCGGCCTACGACCGCTACCGGCGCTCGGTGCCTTTCCTGCTGCCCCGGCCCTGGAAGAGTCCGGGATAAGCCCTACACCGCGGTCCTCTCCCCCAGGGCCGGTATGATCTCTTTCCCGTAGGCTTCCAGGGTCTCCTCCATGGCGTCGTGCATGAGGTAGATGTTGAACTGGTCCGCGCCGAGCTCCTTGAGGGTCCGCAGCTTGGCGATGTGGTCCTCGACGGTGCCTAAGATGCAGAAGCGGTCCACTATCCCGTCCGGCACGAAGTCCGTGGTGGGGTTGCCCGCCTTGCCGTGGTGCGAGTAGTCGTAGCCCTAGCGGGCCTTTATGTAGTCGGTGAGGGCGGTGGGGATCTCGCTCCCCTCCCCGTAGCGGGCCACGAGGTCGGCGACGTGGTTGCCGACCATCCCGCCGAACCACCGGCACTGCTCCCGCTGGTGGGGGAGGTCGTCCCCCACGTAGGCGGGGGCGGCCACGCAGACCTTCACCTCCTCGGGGTTACGGCCCGCCTCCCTGGCGGCGTCGCGGACGCGCTTCAGGGTCCACTCCAGGATCACCGGGTCCGCCAGCTGCAGGATAAAGCCGTCGGCCTTCCTCCCGATGAGGGAGAGGGCCTTCGGCCCGTAGCCCGCCATCCACACCTCAAGCCTGCCCCCCCTGACCCAGGGGATGCGCACCTTCGTGCCGCCGTAGTCCACCTCCCGGCCCTCGGCCAGCTCCTTTATGACGTGCATCGCCCGCTCCACCTGACCCAGCGTGGCCGGCTTCCTGCCCAGGACGCGCTGGGCCGAGTCGCCCCGCCCGATCCCGCAGATGGTGCGGTTGCCGAACATCTCGTTGAGGGTGGCGAAGACCGAGGCGGTCACCGAAGGGTCGCGGGTCGCCGGGTTGGTGACGAAGGGACCGACCGTTATCCGCTCGGTCGCGGAGAGCATCTGGGAGTGGATGACGTAGGGCTCCTGCCAGAGGATGTGCGAGTCGAAGGTCCAGGCATGGGTGAACCCCAGGGCCTCGGCCCTCCGGGTAAGCTCGACGACCCGCCAGGCGGGGGGATCGGTCTGGAAGGTTACCCCGAACTCCATCACGTGGCCTCCGGCTCCTCGGCCACCTCGGGGGCGCGGGAGGGGATGAGGGAGAGGAGCAGATACGCCAGCCCGGCAACCGCGAAGGTGAAGAACAGCCCGTAGTTGTAGAGCCCCTCTATAAAGGA
>JADDKG010000421.1 GCA_020253895.1 Rubrobacter sp. | reverse complement strand
CCGCCCACGAAGTAGCCGAGGCTTATCGGGTCGGAGTGTTGACTCTCCTCGCCCAGGATGGCCTGTCGCTGCCGCTCGGTTTCCCACAGCACCGCTGCGGCCCTCTGCAGTTGCTGGACGCTGAGCATGCGTAGGGGGAATCTAAGCCAGGCGGTGACCCCGAAGCGCTTGCCCCGCAGCCTATCGTAAAGCGCGGCGCAGCTTATCAGACCGAGGTACGCCTCCGTTTTACCCCCGCCAGTGGGGAACCAGAGGACGTCGGCCCACTCCAGGGCATCCTTCCAGGAACGCAGCACACCCTCGGGCCACTCGCCTTCGGTGACGCCCTCGCGTACCGCGAGGGCCGGCAGCTGCGTAACTATGAAGGCGATCTGGAAGAGGCGCCACCGATCGTAGCCACGCCTAGCCGACGTATGTTGCAGGGCCTGGTTCATCCCTACGAAAGCTCGCAGCAGCCTTTCGTCCGCCTTGAGGGCAGCCATGCCTGCGGCGAAGCGTGACTCCTCGTCGCGGAAGGCGTCCAGATCCTCCCTGCAGCGCTCAAGTTCGTCTGGGGCCAGGTTGCGCTCGTTTTCCTCGATGACGTGAGCCTGCCAGTCCGCAGCGTACTCGGTCATCGCGCGCCTGATCTTTTCTAGGGTGCCGAAAGGATCGCGCACCAGATCCTCGAAGCGTGCGACCGGCTCTGCTTTAGTCGTCTGGCGCGGCTGCTCGTAGCGGGCCAGTGCCCGGGTGTGGACGTTTCGGCGGTCCTCGTCCACCACGGCACTCGCCCCGTGCCCAACCGCCCAGACGCTGCGGTCGTACTGGTAGTCGCGAGGTATGGGCAGGAGTTCTACCGGGCGTAGAGTTCCCCGCCTGAGAGTACCCCTGACTTGAACGTCGGCCAGGATGTGGCGCTGGTCCTCGGAGCGGCGGACCGGGTCTCTCGGCGTGTCGTTCCTCAGGTAGCAGCTCACGTGGACGCTGCCGTTCTCAACAGGCCTCACCCGTACGTCGAGGCTCGCCCTCAAAGGGGGCCTGATAGGATCTCCAGACCCGATGCGGCGCAGATACCCCTGGAAATTCTCGGGCGTATCGAGCACGCGAACGGGTACGGTGGCGCTACCGGAGATCTCCCGCCGTATGCCCGGCTCGGCGATGGCTGAATCCAGCACGGAATCCAGAACCTGTTGCACCGCTCCATCGTCGGTCAGGCGTTGCCTGCCGCTGACGGGGCGCAGCCGGAAAGTCAGCGGCGGTATCTCTACAACCCGCCGTTCGTACACCTCAAGGAGCGACACCCGGTCGCGCGGTGCGAGAAATGTTGGGCGGGAGCTTTCCCTGGTCGCTCGTCCCTCGGCTTCCATGACGACGTTTGGCCCGGGGCTGGCGTCGGAGTCGCCCAACTGCTGCAGCTGTTCCTCGTAAGTGGGAAAGTGCTGAGTGTAAACGGCGAAGCTGCTAGTCACGGTCAGCTCGATGACGCCCTGCTCGGGCTCAGCGACGACTTCGAAACCCAGCGACGAAGGAGGACGGCGGGTGGTGTCCCTGTTCGCCTGTCGCCTTTCCGCCTCCGCCTGCTCTGCCTCCCCGAACTCGTCTTCTGCGGTCTCCTCCTCGTCATGGTCGCTCTGGACGCTGGTTTGGGAGACGGTGCCGACGTCCGTAGTGCCTCTCTCTTCTGCAGCAGCACCTTCGGTGGAGTCTTCTTTAGCGAGGTCCTGAGGTTCAGGCTGTGCCACGTCGGGGTCCCGCGGGCTCAGCACCCCGAGGTGGCAATGATCAGTCGGGAGTATTCTTAGCACCCTCTTCTCGTGCCTCCCGGCAAGCCTACGTTCCAGCTCGTCGACCAAATGCCGGACCAACGCCAACTCGTCGTGGTAAGAGAAAGCCGGGCGCGTGGGTGACGGTTGTCGTGAAGTAGTCAAGAGGACCCCCTCTGGTTTTCGGCATTTTGGGCGAACTGCTCGCGGCCGTCTTCTTCCAATCCGCGGCCAGATGGCAGGCCGGGGCGGCCAATATCGCGCACCTCCCTCAGCGCTACGGCTGCGGCGACTTCTTCAACCGGGGTACCCAGAACTTCGGCGCTCTCGAGCGCTGCTTGGTAGTGCGCACCACCGACGAGCTGCCTGAGGAGCCGCCGCAGCCGCCTTCCGTACCGGCGACGATTCTCCCTCTCGGCGCGGATGCATTCGAAGGTGCGCTCAAGGTGTTGCGGGTCTGTATACATCCCGCTCGCCCGAGCCAGCAGCTCGAAGTCTTCAAACCGTTCGGGCGCCATAATTTCCTTTTTGCCACGCGCGTAGTAACCGACGACCGCCTCATAATCCACGGATAAGCCTCGCCGCTCCAGCTCCTCGTGCAGACGGCGCCTGCTGCCCCCGTGCTTGGCAAGCGCTGCCTGCTTGGCGCGACCCCAGTGGGCTAGGGTGAGTGAGGCCCTAAGGTCCCGCTGCTCTTCCATCGCTTCGAGCAGGCGTTTGAACAGATCGTCATACCGATCGTCTACCAAAACGACCATCAGCATGCCTGGGCGCAGGTCTTTGGCGGCCACCCGATCTAGGCGCTCAGTAGCCGGGAAGTAGACGTCCAGAAGGTGTGACTCTGGGTAGAAGACGCGGTCCCCTTCCTCATCCAAAACCTCGACTAACCTCCCGCTCCTTCGCCGCTCCGCCCCAACGGAAGGCGAGCGATCCCCGGTGCCGACCACGATCTCGTCCGCCCAATAGGCTCCCGCCAGCCCTCCCAAGTCGAGCGGTTCTACGACCTCAGCCTCGGCACGGCGAACCAGTCGCGGCTGGGTCCCCGTCTCCGTTCGGAGGGAGACGCGGGCCCGGGGTGTGATCGGGAGGTTGGCGCCCGCCGCTGCGCTAGCGCGTCCAGAGGCGTGAGCGTTGACGGTCGCCGGCGGAAGTAGCTCTCTAAGGATAGCCGAGCGACACCCATCGTCCTGCAGTCTCTCCATGAAGGCGTGAGCCCGCCGCTGGTTACCCTCATCGACCGGCGCCTCGTAAGGATAAGCCACGACGTGGACTGGACAGTCTGGGTAGACGTCGAGGTACCGGCTCTCACTCGTCCTGAACCCGAGCAATACTGTGTCCGCAGCCTGCCCCTCCGCGATAAGTCTCGGCTCCTCTCGAACCGTAGACAGGCTGACCACTCCCTCCTGCAGCGCGTCGGTCCAGTCTTCGACCACATCGCCAAGGAGCGTCGCAAGGAGGTTTCCCTCGTGTTCCGTTGGGGCCACGATCCGCAACAGTCCGGCGGGAGGCCTGCTGCCCGTGAGGAGATCATCGACGACGGTCGCCAGCGCGTAGAACTTCGCCGGCTCCTTCCTCTGCATGAGCAGGCTGTAAACTTCCTCTAACTTTTCGATCGTCTCCGCCCAGCGGACGTCGAGGTATGCGCCTAGAGCTCCCTCCCCGGTCGCTTGGGACTCCTTGAGTGACCGCAGTCTCTCTCTGACGGTAAGCGTTCCGTAGGCACGTTGGCGCTCCTCCTCGGCCTGCAGCAGCGGGACCGCTAACTGCCGCAGTCTATGGTAGACAGACCAAGCTTCAAACAGGGTCGGGGGTATCCGGCCGCCGATCCTCAGCGCGCCTACGAGCGCCTTGTGCACCGACCACAGCGCTTCGTCTACCGGCTTATCCTCGCAGACCCAGAGGGTGCGTGTCGGGGGTTCAACCTCGGATGCCCCTCTGGGTAACGGCTCGGTGAAGTCCGCTCGCTCGACGGCGTCCGCTGCGACGGGATCCCAGGCCCAAGCCCTGCAGATAAGTTCCTTTTCCTCCAAGAGCCTGCTTACTCGCCCGTCATCCCAGGGAGGTATAACGAGCACCTGTGCCCGCGCCGTGCGGACGTCGGGATGAGCCATGAGTCTCTCCAAGTGCGCAGCGGTCCGGGGATGCGACGCGTCGACTATAACGCACCCGAACCGACGCGCCTTACCAGTGGACATCTTCCAGCCTGGGTTAACGACGAACACACGCGGCCTCGCAACGTCAGGCCGGGAGTATTTCGAGAGTACCTCGATCTGCCAGTAATCGGAAAGCCTGTAGCTCCGCAGGCGCAAACCGCGCAACAGCTCCGTGCAACGTCGGATGTGCTGCGTTACTAAGAGTACGTCTCCATGCAGCAGCTTCCCTTCCTCGCCCTTAGCCACGTAACGTCCTGACCTGTGAACGAGGTCCGCGAGCAATAAGGCGACTGCGACGTACCTTCCCAAACTCTGCGTCGCGCCCGGAACCAAGAAGACCAACCGCTCCCGCTTTCCCCTACTCGTGTGGACCAGAAGCCGCTCGCCGAGCACTCCGCAGGCGCGCTCTACCATTGTGCTCTTGAGCCGGGTGCCATTCTCGAAAAGAGGGATCTCGTCCCGGAGCATGAGTCCGGCTAGAGTTTCGCTGCCCTTTAAAGTCGCGAACGCGTCAACCCACATCTTGACCCCGGAACATCGTCGATCTACCGGATCAGTACCGGTCCTCCGCCAAGCCGGTCCAGGTTCTCAAGGTAAAGAGCACGGATGCTCTCACCGCTCCGGAGGTTGCACACCTCGGAGACCGCTAACCCGACTGCCAAGAGATTCTTGCGCTCGTTGTTGAGGATCCGCCCGCTGATCTCCGGCAAGGACGTCACCGAAACCTCGTCTGTTCGGGGAACACACTCTATAACCAGGTCGCACAAAAACGTCCTCTTACCTCGCTTACTGTGATCCGCAGCGTTCTCCGCTCTGACCACCGCAAGTGCTGCGACCACAAAACCTGCCCGCATGAGAGCGTTGCCGAGCGCCTCCCAAGCGGCAAGCTTCTTGTTATGGAACGTCAACACCAGTCGGCCGTTCGGCGCCAGGGTTCGCCGGCTCTCGGTCAGGCATTCGGCCACGACTTCTTCGTATCGTCGCGTGTCTG
>JADDKG010000420.1 GCA_020253895.1 Rubrobacter sp. | reverse complement strand
TGACCGGGTCTTCGGCCGGGTACACGTGGAGACCATCCCGCCGGACAACACCTGCACCGCGGCCTTCGTGGAGGCCGCCCGGCAGGCGGGCTTCCCCCTCATCCGCTTTAACGAGGAGGAGCTCCGGGAGGGGGTGGGGTGGCTGCAGATAAACGCCCGGGCGGGCATCCGGCAGTCCAGTTCCGTGGCCTACCTCCACCCGCTCGGGCGCCTGCCGAACCTCACCGTCCTCACCGAGACCCAGGTCTTCAGGGTCCTTCTCGATGACGGCGGGGAGGCGGTTGGGGCCGAGACCTCGCGCGGGGTCATCGGCGCCCGGAGCGAGGTCATCGTGTGCTGCGGCGCCTTCGACTCCCCCAAGCTGCTCATGCTCTCCGGGATCGGGCCCCGCGACCACCTGGAGGCGGTGGGGGTCTCTTGCCGGGTCGAGCTTCCCGGGGTAGGGGAGCACCTGCTCGACCACCCGGAGGGGGTGGTCATCTGGGAGGCCAGCCGCCCCATCCCGCCCATCTCCCGCCAGGGATGGGAGGCGGCGCTCTTCGCCCGGGTCGACCCGGCCTCCGGGGTGCCGGACCTCATGTTCCACTTCGGGACCAGCGCCTTCGACATCAACACCTCGCAGCTCGGCTATCCCAGTGCCGAGCACGCCTTCAGCCTCACCCCCAACGTCATGCGGGCCAGGAGCGAGGGCTTTGTCCGGCTCCGCTCCGCCGATCCCTCCGCTCCCCCGGTCATAGACTTCCGCTACTTCACCGACCCCGAGGGGTACGACGACAGGATCATGACCGAGGGCGTCAAGCTCGCCCGCGCCATCGCCGACCAGCCTGCAATGCGGCCCTGGGTCAGGCGGGAGCTGGCGCCGGGGCCCAACGTGAAAGGCGACGAGCAGATCTCCGAGTACGCCCGGCGCAGCGCCAACACCGTCTACCACCCCGCCGGTACCTGCCGCATGGGGGCGCCGGATGACCCTTCGGCGGTCGTGGATCCGCAGCTGCGGGTGCGGGGGGTCGGGCGGCTGCGGGTCGCGGACGCCTCCATCTTCCCCACCATGATAGGAACCAACCCCTGCATCACCTGCATGATGATCGGGGAGAAGTGCGCCGACCTCGTGCTCGGCGCCGATGCCGGCGCCCTCGCCCCGGGGGAGCTGGCCCGTTGAGCGGGGACCGGCGGCACCGGATGTACGTGGCGGGCCGCTGGACCGACTCGGTCTCCGGGGCCCGGATGGAGGCGAGGAGCCCGGCCACCGGCGAGTCGCTTGGGACGGTGCCAGAGGGGACCCGGGAGGACGTCCGGCGGGCGGTGGAGGCAGCCGGGGAGGCGGCCCCCGGGTGGGCAGCCTCATCCGCCTTCGAGCGGGCCGCGGCCATGGAGCGGATCGCCGGGATCATCGAGGAGCGCCGGGAGGAGCTCGCCCGGACGCTCGTTCTGGACCAGGGGAAGACCCTCGCCGAGGCCCGCGACGAGGTAGAGGAGCTCATCCTCTACTTCCGGATGGCCGCCGCCGACGCCCCGCGGCTCGAAGGCTCCATGCCCCCCTCTGTGGACGCGGAAAAGCGGGTGCTCGTCTACAGGGTCCCGCGCGGGGTGGTCGGTGTGATCTCCCCCTGGAACTGGCCGTACACCATGCCCGCCGAGCTCATCGCCCCGGCGCTGGCCTGTGGCAACGCGGTGGTCTGGGTCCCCGCCCCGACCACCTCCGTCTGCGCCGTGGCGCTGGCCGGGTGCCTGGCCGATGCCGGGCTGCCGGCGGGCGTCTTCAACATGATCACCGGCCCCGGCCCGGTCGTGGGGGACGAGGTTGCGGCGAGCCCTGGCACCCACGCGGTGGGGTTCATCGGCTCCATCGAGACCGGGCGCAGGGTGGCCTCCCGGGCCGCCGGAAAGGCGCTTCTTCTGGAGATGGGCGGCAACGGCCCCGTCGTAATCCTGGAAGACGCCGACCTGGACGCCGCGGTCGGGGCCTCCCTCTCCTCGGCCTTTATGTGCGCCGGCCAGAGCTGCACCGCCGGGGAGCTCTTCATGGTCCACGAGAGGGTGCGTGAGGCCTTCCTGGAGCGCCTGCTGGCGGAGGTGGAGCGCGGCGTCCGCCTCGGCGATCCCTTCTCGCCGGAGACCACGATGGGCCCGCTCAACAACGAGCCCACCGCGGAGAAGGTGGACCGCCACGTAAAGGACGCCCTGCGGCGGGGAGCCCGGCTGCTCGCCGGCGGCTCCCGGGCCCGCGGCTTCCCCACGGACCTCTACTACGAGCCCACGGTCCTCGACGGGGTCACCCCGCAGATGCTCGTCTTCCGGGAGGAGACCTTCGGCCCGGTGGTGCCGGTCGCCGGGATCCGGGACGAGTCCGAGGCCCTGGCGGCGGTGAACGCCTCTCCCTACGGGCTGCTCTCCGCCGTGTTCACCCGCGACCTCGAGCGGGGGCTCCGGTTTGCCGAGGCGGTGAGGGCCGGCTGGGTGAACGTGAACGCCTCCTCGAACCACTGGGAGAGCCACCTACCCTTCGGCGGCCGTTCCGGCTCGGCCTCGGGGGTGGGACGGGTGGGGGGACGCTACCCGATGGAGGCTTTTACCGAGCCGAAGACGGTGATCCTCAACCTCGGCCGCTGAGAAACCCCTCCCACCCTTCCCGCAGCCGCACAACGTCGTCCGCAGCCCTCCCCGCCGGCCGCCCGTCCACCCGGCGGACCGGCATGACCCCCATCAGGGCGTTGGTCAGGAAGCATCCCCCGGCGGAGACGAGCTCCCCGGGCTCCACCGGCCGCTCCTCGGCCTCCAGCCCCAGCAGCGGGGCGAGCTCCAGGATCAGACCCCGGGCGACGCCGGGGAGGGCCCCCGAGCTTACATCTGGGGTGATGAGGCTCCGGCCGCTTATCAGGAAGACATTGGCCGCGCTCGCGCCCGCGATCTTCCCCGCCGTGTTGAGCATTACGGCCTCGTCGGCGCCGCGGACGGCGGCCTCGCGGCGGGCGAGGACGTTCTCCAGGTAGCTCAGGGACTTTATCCCCGCGAGGGGGGAGCGCTCGTTGCGCCGGATGCCGGATGTGACCACATCCATCCCCCTCCGGTAGAGCGCCTCCGGGTACCTGAAGTCCTGGGCGTGGACCACCGTCGTGGTCCTCTCCTCCCCGGTGGGCAGCAGGCCGCGTCCTTCCGGCACCCCCCGGCTTACCGTCAGGCGTACCGCTCCTTCCAGGAGGCTGTTGGCCCTTACGGTCCGGCGGACCGCCTCGGCCAGCTCTCCCTCGGGGGGCAGCGGGATACCCGCAACCCCGGCCCCCCGCCGCAGCCGCGCCAGGTGCCTCCCGAGCAGCGGGACGCTCCCCCCGCGGCACAGCATGGTCTCGAAGAGCCCGTCTCCCAACGTGTAGCCCCTGTCGCGCGGATCCAGACGGGCCTCTCCGGCCGG
>JADDKG010000419.1 GCA_020253895.1 Rubrobacter sp. | reverse complement strand
CCGGGTACCGGCTCCCGCCAGGCGACCCGGGGAGGCTCGAGGTCAGGAGAGACGGCGCCCCGCCGCCGGGGCTCCCCGCCCTGCCCTACGTCGTCATACACCCCGGCGCCTCGGTCCCGGCCCGGGCCTGGGAGCCCGGCCGGTACGCCGGGCTCGTCCGGGCCCTGCTGGCCGGAGGCTGGGGGGTGGTGGTCACCGGGGGGCCCTCGGAGAGGGAGCTCACCGCCAGGGTGGCGGGGCCGCCGCACCCGGCGGTCGTGGATCTGGGGGGGAGGACGGACCTTCCGGCCCTGGCGGAGGTCCTGGCCCGGGCGGAGGTGGTGGTGACCGGCAACACCGGTCCCGCCCACCTGGCCGCCGCCGTGGGCACCCCGGTGGTCTCCCTCTTCGCCCCCACCGTCCCGGCCGTCCGCTGGCGCCCGTGGCGGGTCCCGCACCTCCTGCTCTACAGGGAGGTCCCCTGCGCGGGTTGCAGGGCCCGGGTGTGCCCGGTGGAGGGGCACCCCTGCCTCGGCGGGGTGCCGGTAGAGGAGGTGGCCGGGGCCGTGGCCCGCCTCGCCGGGGGGGCCCGATGAACGTCTTCCTCTGGCACGTCCACGGGGCCTGGACCACCTCCTTCGTCCACGGCCGGCACCGCTACCTCATCCCCGTGCTGCCGGACCGGGGCCCCGACGGGCTGGGCCGGGCCCGCACCTACAGCTGGCCGGAGAACGCCGTCGAGGTCACCCCCGAGCAGGCGGCCCGGGAGCCGGTGGACGTGGTGATCCTCCAGCGTCCCAGGGAGCTGCTCGGAGGGCTGGCCGAGCGGTGGCTCGGGCGCAGGCCCGGGCGGGACGTCCCGGCCGTCTACGTCGAGCACAACGCCCCCCAGGGAAGGGTGAACGAGATGCGCCACCCGGCCGCCGGCCGCCCGGACCTCCTCCTGGTCCACGTCACCCACTTCAACGCCCTCTTCTGGGATGCCGGATCCACCCCCACCCGGGTGGTGGAGCACGGGATCGTCGACCCCGGCTACCGCTACACCGGGGAGCTGGCCCGGGCCGCGGTGGTAATAAACGAGGCCCGGAGGCGCTGGCGGGTCACCGGCACCGACCTGCTGGGGAGGTTCGGCGCGAGGGTCCCGCTCGACCTCTTCGGGATAGACGCCTCCTCCCTCGGGGGGACGGAGGACCTGCCGCAGGCGAGGCTGCACCGGGAGATGGCCCGGCGGCGGGTCTACCTGCACCCGATCCGGTGGACCTCGCTCGGGCTCTCGCTCATAGAGGCGATGCACCTCGGGATGCCGGTCGTCGCCCTGGCCACCACCGAGGTGCCGGAGGCCGTCCCGCCGGAGGCCGGTGTGATCTCCACCCGGCCCGGGGCGCTGGAGGAGGCCCTGGTGCGCTTTGTGCGCGACCCGGAGGCGGCCCGGGAGGCGGGGCTCGCGGCCCGGGAGGCAGCGCTGAAGCGCTACGGCCTCGGGCGGTTTCTGGAGGACTGGGATCGGATACTCACGGAGGTGGCAGCATGCGGATAGCGATGGTCTCCGAGCACGCGAGCCCGCTCGCCGCGCTGGGCGGCGTCGACGCGGGGGGGCAGAACGTACACGTGGCGGCGCTCAGCAAGGAACTTGGGCGCCGCGGGGCGGACGTGGTGGTCTACACCCGCCGGGAGGACCCCCGAACACCCCGCCGGGTACGCCTGGCTCCCGGGGTCTCCGTGGAGCACGTGGACGCGGGACCGCCGGAGCCGGTGCCCAAGGACGGGCTTTTGCCCTACATGGAGGGGTTCGCCGCCCGGCTACGCCGGGAGTGGGAGCGGTGGCGCCCGGACGTGGTGCACGCCCACTTCTGGATGTCCGGCCGGGCCTCCCTGGCCGCCGCGGAGCCTCTGGGGATCCCCGTGGTGCAGACCTTCCACGCCCTCGGGGTGGTCAAGCGGCGCCACCAGGGCCCCAAGGACACCAGCCCCCCCTGCCGCATCGAGGAGGAGCGCAGGATCATCCGCCGGGCCGACCACATAATCGCCACCTGCAGCGACGAGGTCTTCGAGCTCCTGCGCCTCGGGGCCGAGCCCCGGAGGGTCTCGGTGGTCCCCTGCGGGGTGGACCTGGGGCTCTTCACCCCGGAGGGACCCGCCGAGGGGCGCTCCCCCGGCCTGCGGCGCCTGGTGGTGGTGAGCCGGCTCGTGGAGCGCAAGGGAATAGGCAACGCCATCTCCGCCCTGGCCCACCTCCCGGACACGGAGCTGGTGGTCGCCGGCGGGCCTCCGTCCTCCGAGCTCCCCTCCGACCCGGAGGCCCGCAGGTTTATGGCCCTCGCCCGCGGGCTGGGCGTCGAGGAGAGGGTGCGTCTGCTCGGAAGGGTGGACCACGCAAGGGTGCCCGCTCTGCTCCGCTCCGCCGACGTCGTCGTGTGCGTGCCGTGGTACGAGCCCTTCGGGATAATCCCGCTGGAGGCGATGGCCTGCGGGGTGCCGGTGGTTGCCGCGGCGGTCGGCGGGCTGGTGGACTCGGTGGTGCACGGGGAGACAGGCCTCCTCGTCCCCCCGCGCGACCCGGAGGAGCTGGCCCGGGCGCTCCGGCCCCTGCTGGAGGACCCCGCGCGGCGGAGAGCCCTGGGGGAGGCCGGGTTGCGCAGGGCCCGCTCCCGGTACGGCTGGCCCCGGGTGGCCGGTCAGACGCTGGAGGTCTACCAGGGGCTCCTGGGCCCGGCCCGTGCGGCCCGCGGGGGGGCGGCCCGATGAAGGCCACCCTTCCCCCCACCGGCAGAGAGCACCTGGCGGCCCTCGCGCGGGCCCTCTCCTCCTTCCAGGAGGAGGTGTGGCGCCTGGAAGACTGGGGCAGGCGCCTCGCCGGGGTCCTCATGGGCGGGGGGCGGCTGCTCGCCGCCGGCAACGGCGGGAGCGCGGCCCTCGCCCAGCACCTCACCGGGGAGCTGGTGGGCCGCTACCTGGAGGACCGCCAAGCCTTCTCCGCCCTCGCCCTGCACGCCGAGGGCCCGGGCCTCACCGCCATAGCCAACGACTACGGCCCGGAGGAGGCCTTCGCCCGGCAGGTGAGGGCCCACGGGCGGCCGGGCGACGTGCTCCTGGCCCTCTCCACCTCCGGCAGGAGCCCCAACGTGCTCGCCGCGGCGGAGGCCGCCCGGGACCTCGGCATGGCCGCATGGGCTCTCACCGGTCCGGCACCCAACCCGCTGGCGAAGCTCTGCGACGAGGCGCTGTGCGTGGAGGCGGCGGCGACCGCCACCATCCAGGAGGTCCACCAGGTGGCGATCCACATCCTGTGCTCCTCCCTCGACCGGGAGGCCCTCCGGTGAGCCGGCGGCGCCTCGTGGTGGTGGGTGATGCGCTGCTGGACCGGGACATAAGCGGCCGGGCCACCCGGCTGTGCCCCGACGCCCCGGTCCCGGTGGTCGAGGAGGAGGGACGGCGCAGCCGCCCGGGCGGAGCGGCCCTCGCCGCCGCCCTCGCCGCGACCGACGGGCACGAGGTCTGGCTGATCTGCGGGCTGGGCCGGGACGAGGCCGGGGAGGAGCTGGGCCGGCTGCTGGCCTCCGCGGGGGTGAGGGTGGTGGACCTGGGGCTCTCCGGCCCCACCCCGGAGAAGGTCCGGATCCTCGCCTCCGGCCGCCCCGTGCTGCGGCTGGACCGGGAAGGGCCCGCCGCCCCCGGTCCCCCCACGAAGGAGGCGGCGGAGGCCCTCGTCCGGGCCTCCGCCGTGCTGGTCTCGGACTACGGGCGCGGGGTGGCGGCGGCCCTCCGGGCGCGGCTGGAGGAGGCAGCGGTCCGCACCCCGCTGGTCTGGGACCCCCACCCGCGCGGCCCCGAGCCGCCGCCCGGCGTCTTTCTGGCCACCCCCAACGCCGCCGAGGCGGCCCTGTTCGCCCGCGACGGAGGCGGCGAGGACCGCGCGGCGGCCGGCCGGAGGGCCCGGCTGCTGCTCGGGCGCTGGCGGGCGAGGGGCGTGGCGGTGACCCTCGGGGCGGGAGGGGCGGCCGCCGCCGGGGAGGGCTCCTCCTTTTCGGTTCCCGCCCCCCGGGTCTCCGGGGGCGACCCGTGCGGTGCCGGGGACCGCTTCGCCTCCAGGGCCGCCGGGCTCGCCTCCGCCGGGGCCTCCCTCCGGGAGACGGTGGAGGGCGCGGTGCGGGCCGCCTCGGCGTTCGTGGCGGCGGGGGGTGCCTACGCCTTCCGCCCCGGCGTCCCGGAGCCGTCCGGGGAGGGAGACGACGCCGTGAGCCTCGCCCGGCGTGTCCGGGAGCGGGGCGGGACCGTGGTGGCCACGGGCGGGTGCTTCGACCTGCTGCACGCCGGGCACGTGCGGATGCTCCAGGCCGCCCGGTCCCTCGGCGACTGCCTCATCGTCTGCCTAAACTCCGACGCCTCCGTGCGGCGCCTAAAAGGGGAGGACCGTCCGCTGGTGCCGGAGGAGGAGCGGGCCGCGGTGCTCCGGGCGCTGGGCTGCGTGGACGGCGTGGTGATCTTCGGGGAGGACACCCCGGAGGAGGCCCTCCGGCGCATCAGGCCCCACCTCTTCGCCAAGGGCGGCGACTACGACGTCTCCGAGCTCCCGGAGGCGCGGGTCCTGGCCGGCTGGGGCGGGGAGGCGGTGATCCTCCCCTACGTCGAGGGCCGCTCGACGAGCCGCCTGATCCGGGAGGCCGCGAGCCGGGCAAAGAGCGTCTAGAGGTGGCGGCAGCCGCGGACGAGAGGCCGGTGCTGCTCGTTCTGCGGGCTCTGGGGCTCGGGGATCTCCTGACGGCGGTCCCCGCGCTGCGGGCGCTGCGGGAGCGCTTTTCGGACCACCGGCCGGTCCTCGCGGCCCCGGCCCCGCTCGGCCCGCTCGTCCGGCTCGCGGCGGGCTTCGAGCTCGCCGACACCGCCCCGCTCGCCCCCCTACCGGGGTGGCTGCGGGGGGCCGACGTTGCGGTAAACCTGCACGGCCGGGGCCCGCAGAGCCACCGGGTGCTCCTCGCGTCCCGGCCGCGCCGGGCGCTCTGGTACGCGAACCCCGGGGTGCCGCAGAGCGCGGACGGTCCTCCCTGGAGGGAGGAGGAGCACGAGGTGCGGCGGTGGTGCCGCCTGCTCGCCCACTACGGCATCCCGGCGGACCCGGGGCGGCTGGAGATCCCGGTCCCGGATCTCCCCGTCCCCCCGGAGGCCCGGGGAGCTACCCTCATCCACCCGGGCGCGGCCAGCCCCGCCCGCCGCTGGCCGCCCGAGAGGTGGGCGGCGGTGGCCCGCTCCGAGGCCGCCTCCGGGAGAACCGTCTTGATCACCGGCGGTCCCGGGGAGGAGGGGCTGGCCCTGCGGGTCGCCTCCCTCGCCGGGCTCCCCTCCCGGTGCGTCCTCGCCGGGCGCACCGACCTGCTGCGGCTGGCCGCGCTCGTCGCAGCAGCGGGCCGGGTGGCGTCCGGGGACACGGGCGTCGCACACCTGGCCACCGCCCTGCAGACGCCCTCCGTGGTGCTCTTCGGCCCCACCCCACCCTCCCGCTGGGGCCCGCCCCCCGGAAGGTCCCTGCACCGGGTGCTGTGGGCGGGCACGACCGGCGACCCCCACGGCAGCCGTCCGGACCCCGGCCTCCTGCGTATAGGGGTGGAAGAGGTGCTCAGGGAGCTTGGCTCCCTCCCGGAGGCTGCGCTCTCCGTTGCATCCCGCCTGCAACCTTCGGGCCAAAACCCCCGACCTCCCGCGGAACCCGGTTAGCCTTCCGCCGCGCAGCGGGTAAGAGGGTTCGTGCGCAAACGGGCAGGCGAAGCCAGAGAGGAGGAAGCGTGGCCGGAGGAGAGAGGGCTACGGGAACGCCCAACACGGTGTACGACCTCACCAGCGTGCTCTACCACGCCCTGGAGGGAGGGGCCACCTACGAGACCTACATAAGGGACGCCGAGGAGAGCGGGGACAGCGGGCTGGCCGAGTTCTTCCGGCAGGTGCAGGAGGAGGACCGCCAGCGCGCCGAGCGGGCCAAGGAGCTCCTGAGGGAGCGGCTCTCCGGGTAGCAAGAACCCCACGAGAGAGCCCCCGAAGAGGGGCCCCCGGAAGCCTTGTGG
>JADDKG010000042.1 GCA_020253895.1 Rubrobacter sp. | reverse complement strand
GGAGGCGCTCCTCCGGGAGCTCCGGACGGACCTCTACGTCGCGGCCAACACCATGTACACCGAGCCCGTCCCCTACGACCTCTCCTCGGGGGTCCTCTTCGCCATCGTGCCCATGGCGATGGTGGTGGTCTCCTTCGCCGCCTCGGCCACCCTCTACGAGCGTTCGCCGGTGGTTTCGGTGGCCGCCCTCGGGCTCACCATCGGGGTGCTGAGCACGGTGAGCTTCGAGGATGGGGTGGGCCCCTTCTTCGCGGCCTTCCTGGCGAGCGCGGTGGGGCTGCTGCTTTCCTCCTCCGGCGGGGGGCGGGGGCTGCTGCCGGCGGGGGTGGCGGCCGGGACGGCGGTGGCGGTCACCGTCCTCCTCCTCCCCCGGGCGCCGCTCGCCGAGTACACCATCAGCCCCGGGGCCATAGACTGGACCAGGATCGGGGCCGGGGACACCTCCCGGCTCGGGGTGCAGGCCGACGTGGGGGACTACCTCACCACCGGGCGGGAGGCCGAGCTGCTGCGCATCCGCTCCGAGGAGCCGCTCTACTGGCGCGGCGGGACCCTCGACCACTTCGACGGGGTCAGGTGGTCCAGCACCGTCCGCCCCGGCGAGGACGACGGCTACGAGGTGGCCCCCGGCGTGCAGACCCGGCTGGTGGTCCAGAGCGTGCAGGTGCTCAACGCCCGCACCGAGCTGGTCTTCGGGGGGTACAGGATCGTGAAGACCTCGCTGCCCGACGGGTACGTGGAGCAGCTCTCCGACGGTTCGTGGGTCGCCGCCGGACCCTTTGAGGAGGGGGACTACTACAGGGTGCTCTCCGCGGTCCCCCAGCCCACCGCGGCCCAGCTGGCGACCGCCGGCACCGACTACCCCGGATACATCCGGGAGAAGTTCCTGCAGCTCCCGGAGGACACCCCCGGGGTGGTGGGGGAGACCGCGCGCATGATACAGCGCCGCTACGACCCGACCAACCCCTACCAGGCCGCCCGGGCGGTGGAGCGCTACCTCCTCTACGACGGCGGCTTCGTCTACAACCTCGACGTCAGCTACCGGCGGGCCGACCGGGCGATAGAGGAGTTCTTGGGGGACGGACGGGAGGGCTTCTGCACCCAGTTCGCCACCTCCATGGCGCTCATACTGCGCGAGATGGGCATCCCCACCCGGGTGGTCTACGGGGCGACCACCGGCGAGCGGGTGGGCGAGAACGAGTACGTGGTCACCGGCAGCAACATGCACACCTGGGTCGAGGTCTTCTTCCCCGGCGTGGGGTGGTACCCGTTCGACCCCACGCCGGGCTTCGGGCTCCCGCAGGCCATGGAGGCCAACGCGCCGCGGGCCTCGGTCTCCGGCCCGGCTGGCAGCCCGATCCCGGAGAACCCCGCGCTGCGCCCCGGAGACCTCCCCGAGAGGGTCCGGACCCCCGAGGCCCCGCTTCCCGAGCGCCCCGCCGGGGACAAACGGGCGGACGCCGCGGGGAAGGAGCGGGAGGGGCTCCCGCTCTGGCCGTTGCTCGTACCCGCCGCCCTGTTTTTGGCGGCCCTCCCGCCGCTCGCAAAGCGGGCGCTGGTCGCCCGCGAGCATCCCGCCGACCTCTACCGGGACCTCGCCGGGCGCCTGCGCGACGCCCTGCCGCCGGGCCGGAGCTCCCTCGCCGACTCCCCGGCGCTCACCGTGGGCGAGCGGCTGGAGATGCTGTGCGGGGCGCTGGGGCTCGACGGGCGGCCCTTCGGGGAGTTCGCCCGCGCCTACTCCGAGCATCTGTACGCCCGGGACGCCTCCCCGCGGCGGCTGCGCGCGGCGTACCGGCGGGCCCTGCGGGAGTACAAGCGGTTGCCGGGCTGGCGGCGGGCGCTCGCCGCGCTGAACCCGGCCTCACTCCTGTTGCGGGCCCGGAGGAGGGTGGGGGAGGGTAGGGCCGCGCTGGTCAAGCGGCTTCGGCGCCTGAGAGGGGCTCGTTGAAGTGGGCGGGGGGCGGTGTAATAATCAGGGAGGACGTGCAAGAGACCTAGCTGGCTACAGCGTTCCCGGGAGGTGCCGGTGGAACAGAAGCAGGCCATAGTTTCCATCACCGACAAGGCCGCGGAGAAGGTCCGGGCCCTGATGGAGCAGGAGGGCGAGGAGGATCTGGCGCTGCGCATAGGCGTGCGGCCCGGCGGCTGCTCCGGCTTCCAGTACTCCATCTACTTTGACGACGAGATCGGGGAGGACGACGAGGTCTTCGAGACCAAGGGCGTGAAGATCCTGGTCGACGCCATGAGCGTGCCCTACCTGATGGGCAGCGAGTTCGACTGGCAGGAGGGCCTCATGGGCGCGGGCTTCGTGGTGAACAACCCGAACGTCCAGGGCTCCTGCGGCTGCGGCGGGTCCTTCACCTGCTAGCGGCCCGCTCTAAGGGATACAGGGCTTTCCGCGAAGAGGCCCGGCGGCAAGACTTTTTTAGCCCCGGGCCTCTTCGCATCCTCGCAGGCGGCCGAGGGCGAGCATTATGGCGGCGACGCCGGTGGCGCTCACTATCTCCCCCGCCCTCACCAGGGGCATGAGCTTCTCCGGCGGCACCAGCACCACCTCTAGCCGCTCGTGCTCGTCGGGGTCGGGCGGGGCCAGGCGCTCCACCCCGCGGGCAAGGAAGAGGTAGGCCCAGTTGTCCTTCAGGCCGGGGGAGGAGGCGAGGCGGAGCATGTACTCCCACTCGCCGCCGCCGTAGCCGGTCTCCTCCAGGAGCTCCCGGCGGGCGGCCGCCTCCGGGGTCTCGCCGGGCTCGATGAGCCCGGCGGGGATGCAGAGCTCCATCTGCCGCAGCGGGGGCCGGTACTGGCGGACGAGCACCACCTCTCCGTCGCGGGTGAGGGGGAAGACGAAGACCGCGTCCGGGCGCTCCAGGATGTAGTAGGGATCCTTCGTCTCCCCGTCGGGGAGCCGCAGGCGCTCGGTGCGCAGCGCGAAGTAGGGGGTTTCGAGGATCCTCTCCGAGGAGAGAACCTCCCAGCGCGGGGAGGGGCCTCCTTCGCTACGTGCCACGGTCTCCGCCCGGCGCCGCGCCGGAGAGGATGGCCGGAAGCTCCCCGGCGAAGGCGCCGCGGGCCATGACCCGGCCGCACCCGGCCTTGCGGGCGGCCCGGACGAGGTCCCCGCGGACGTGCGGGACGAAGCCGACCACCTCCACCCCGGCGAGGGCGTCCTCCGCCTCGCGGAGGAGCTCCAGCGGCCGGAAGCGGCGGGATTCGAGGTCCAGGATCAGGAGGTCCGGAGGGGCGTTGCGGAGGGCCTCCAGGAGGGCCTCCCTGCGCCGGGGGAACTCCGCTTGCAGGCCGAGGGCCTCGGCGGTCTTCTGGATCCTGCTCCGGAAGAGCAGGTCCTCCACGGCCGCAAGGATCCTTCCGCTGCCGTCGGGCGTCTTGGGCGTCATCTTGCCCACATTCTAAACCACCGGCGTGCGGTATCCTAACCGGGTGAGAAAGCGTTGGATCGCGCTCCGCTCCGGGCTGGGGCGCGCGGGCGGGATACTCTCCGAGTTCGCGCCGTTCTTCGTCCCCCGCAGGCGGGGGCTCGCGCTCGCCCTCGCGGTGCTGCTGGCGGAGACGGCCAGCAGCCTGGCCCAGCCCTGGCCCCTC